>JBAYRG010000026.1:0-17096 GCA_041676805.1 Proteiniphilum sp. | reverse complement strand
TTGGCATATCAACAAGAAAAAATATAATAATTGTATGAAGAAAATAATCATGATGGCTCTTTCGGGAGTTTTCGCCACAACCTGTTGTTTTTCACAAACGGATAGGGATAAACAGATAGATCTGTCTATCCGCCAATGCCGAGAGATGGCGCTGGTAAGCAGTGAGGAGATGAAAATAGCCGGTTACCTGAACGAACAGGCCAAAGTTGAAAAACAGATTGCCCGGACTGCCGCTCTACCTAAATTATCGGCTTCAGGAACCTATGGCTACCTGAATAGTGATATCGCGCTGGGATTGCCTGAAATGGAGCTGAAAATCCCAATCATGGGAACCGAAGTGGACCTTAGCGGTATGATCCCCGAAACAATGAATGTAGGAATAAATTCCGGTATATATATGATTGGGGCGACTCTGCAACAGCCTATTTTTACCGGCGGGAGAATTGTCACAGGAAATAAAATGGCCGAGAAAGGGATGGAAATCACCGAAGAAAACAGTAATATGACACGTATGAGTATCATTGCAGAGGCCGAAAAAGCTTACTGGACCTATTTTTCCATGAAAGATAAAATCAATCTGCTAAACCAATACGAAGCTCTGCTTGACACCCTCCATCAGAGCGTATCCGATATGATTTCCGTGAAGATGGCAACCGGAAACGATCTGTTAAAGATCAGTTCACGTAGAAGCAATATCCGGTATCAAAAGCAGAAGGCCGTAAACGGGATGGAGCTCTGCCGGATGCAACTCTGCCGGATCATCGGTGTTGACCCGGAGACAAAGATCAGACTGACCGATAGTATATCCAAAGAAAACAGTCAAGTAACAGACCACTCCTATGATTTGACGCTGCGCCCCGAATACCGCATGCTGCAAAAGCAGGTCGAGTTAAAGGAGCTGGGCATAAAAAATGCGCGCGGTGAGTATCTGCCCACTGTCGGTCTAATGGCAGGATATAGTTATCTCGGTAAAATGGAGATGGGTGGAATTTCCATGCGGATGGACAGGCCTTCCGCTTTGGTGATGCTCTCCGTCAACATTCCGCTCTTCAATTTCGGCGAAGGGGTTAAAAAGATCCGGAACGCGAAAATTTTAAGGGAGATACAGCAAGAAGAACTGAATAAAAACAGCAGCCTGCTCACCATCGAGATAGAGCATGCCAAACGAAACCTGCAAGATGCTTCCCTGTTGATCATGACTGCCGAGAGCGCATTGGTTGAAGCAGAGGCAAGCCTAAGGAGCATACGCGACAATTACGAAGTGGGCATGGGAACACTTCTCGATCTCCTCGATGCACAAACACAGTGGCAGGAGGCCTATAACAACACCATCGACGCCCGGGTGGAACACAAAATAAATGAAATTGAATTTCTGAGAGTGACAGGAAGATTGCTTTAACACCACTCCTCCATCCTAAATAGTACGGATTGCGTTATCCTTATCAAGACGGAACTTGGGAGTGATCGAGGGTTGATTGGTATCTTCCTTATCCCTATAACCGATGGCGACACCAAAAAGTGTTTTGTATCCTTTTTGCTGTAAAATACGATCATATTCTTCTGTCTCGATTCCCTCCATCGGGGTCGAGTCTATTCCCATACTGGCGCAAGCACTCAGGAAGAACCCTAAGGCGAGATATACCTGATGCGATAACCATATCTTAATCTCTTCTTCACCCTTAGGTTTTACCATCCGGTTGTAATAAGAACCGGATCTTTCCGGAAGATGGGAAAGATTCCAGTTCTCAAAATCCTCCACATTCTCAATCACACTAAAAACAATCACATGGCTGGCGTCCCTCACTTTCTCCTCATTATGAAACGACACCTTCGATAATTCACCTTTCATCTTTTCATCCGAGATAAAAGTGAATTGCCAGGGCTGACTATTTATAGAAGAAGGGCTTAATAGCAGTATCTCTTTTAACTGCTCGATGGTTTCTTCTGCTATCTTCCCGTTTGGATCATACCTCTTTGTAGTGTATCTGCTCCTTGCTATATCTAAAAAACTCATATTGTTGTTTGAATTATTTTATTTATAGATACAAAGATAATGAACGTTTTCGTTAAGCCAAATGAGTAAAGTAGAAACAAGTTTACACTTTACCATAGCGAAAAATAGTCTGATTAAAATCAAAAGCAAAGAAAAGAGTTATGCTTGATTAAACTATTCCAGAGTACATCCTACCATTCTATCTTCTCAAAAGATAGAGAAAGAGCATCACTCAGACAAAAGACTATCTATCAAATAATTAAAATCTCTTTTAAATTCTTCATAGAACAAACCTGTTGCCGGACCATTGAAACCGGTATGTATTTTACGAACGGCTCCTTTCTTGTCGATAAACAGCGTGGTGGGATAACTGGAAAAATTCTCCACTTCGGGGAGCGCATTGGCCACGCTCTCCCGTCCAACCTGTCCGCCAAACAGGATCTCGTAATTGGCACCATACCTGTTTTTCAAACGGGTCAGCGCAGTTTTCGCATAATCGAAATCATCTTTGCGCTCAAAAGCGATTCCAATGATCTCCACACCTCTCTCACTGTTTTCATCATACCAGGGAGCGAGGAATTCCATCTCATCCAGGCAGTTGGGACACCAACTCCCAAGAATGGAGACGACAACCACTTTTCCTCGATACCGCTCATTGTCCAGCGACACATTCTGACCATCCAGGTTGGGCAGATTAAAGCCAAGAGAATTGAATCCCGGCTTCAATTGTGCCAATGAATAAGGATCGGCCAATTCGGCGTAATCGTTCCTGATCCCGACGATCTCCGTCACCCCACGGGTAGTATAGAACTTCCCTTCGAAAGAGGATTCATCACTGAAACGAAGCTCGATAAGATACGGGCTTAGGCCTCCAAAAGCAGAAAGATCGACTCCCGATTCGGTATATACTCCTTCCAGAAAACGCAGATCTCCCGAATTAGTAAGGATGGAACCGGTTACAATATTATTTTCCGATTTAAAGACACCGACGTTCCGGGTTGTATCTCCTTTTTCACTGATAAAAAGCATATCCCATTTCCCGTCGACAGGGGTATCCGGAATACTTCCGGACGGGCTGAAACGCTCTTTTACCCCAAAGGTAGCATGAAACGGAACTCCCGGATCGTTTTCTATATAGTTCTTGATGAATTTCCCTTCAATGAGATCACCGGAAACAACACCCTCTATATAAGCATCATAAGAAGCAATGGGAATAATAAGTGTATCGGATTGAAAATGCACACTGTCCAGCTTTACCCGCTCCACGCCATTGAACAGTGTTACGGAAGCGACATCACTGCCGGCATCACTTACCTCGAACAGGAAAGGCGCTCTTTTATTTTCGGCGACAGTAAGCTCTCCTTTCCAAATACCGTTTTGTAATGAGTTTTGCTTCTGGCAAGATACTATCAGAAGTACCCCCAATAGATAAAGTGACCATTGTATTTTTTGCATGATTCTTCTTTTTTGATTTTACAAAGCTAAGAAACTGTTTTGATTTTTGCGAATAGCTATGCTAAAAACCTTCTTTCAGGTCATTTAAAGACCCACAGTTTCGTCTCAATCACATCATTTCCTTGTGCTCCAATCGCACCCTGGTAATTCTCCAGGTTGACGGTCTGCTCTTTGACCGGATAATATAATCTCGATGGAACGCCACCATCACCAAACAGAGGTGAGAAAGTATAACTGACCGGTTCCCCTTCAATAACTCCTGAAAAGATCAGATCATCTCTCTTTATCAGGAAATCGGGATAGCCGGTTCTGCGGTAATCGCTCCAGGCTTCGAGGAATTGGGTAAACAGGGCAATATATTTCTGGTTCAGCACATTTCGTTGGTTAGCCGATGGCAATTGAGCCACGTAGGCATTGATATCGGCAGTGGCCACACCCCATTTTTCGAGTGATGCCCTCACTCCATTCACATAATTGGCCTGGCTCCAGTTATTGTACTCCGAAATTAAAAATTCCACTTCGGAATATTCCAATAACACCTCCTCGAAATTCGCGGCGCCATAAATGCTTCCCGGAAGGCTGACATCACCTGCCGAGAAACTGCCTGCCTGAGCTTCGCTGAGCCCGTAGGCCAATCCCACGTAAATACCGGCATTGTTTGTCGCTGCGTACTTGTTTAAACGTGGATCAGTAACCGGAAGTTGAGGATTTTCGCCCTTTAACAAATCAATAAACGGTTTCGAAATAGCAAAATCCCGCCGGTTTGCCGTAACCGTAGCACGATAGTAAGGCGCTTCGTTGGGCGCGGCGACGGCATAGCTGTAAACGGCATTGTCGGCATTACTTGTAAACACCCCCTTCTGCAACGCATCGGTAAAATGCGATTGATACAGATTATTATTTTTCGATTTCAGACGGGTCGCAAATCGCAACCGCAATGAATTGGCAAATTTCGCCCATTTGGCATTATCGCCTCCATAAATAATATCCGATACGCCAAAAGTTTTCTCGTTAGAATATCTCAACAGCGTATCTGCCGCCTGTTTCAACTCATTGAGAATATCGGCATAGATTTTTTCTTGAGAGGCATACTTGGGCGTAATGTTGTCGGGGTTTTGCTGCAATGCCTGAAAATCGGGATCATCGTTGCCATAGGAGTTATAGGGCACATCTCCAAAAATATCGGTGAGCGCGTAATAAGCATACGACTTCAGCACACGGCTGATCGCTATCTGATTGGCATTCCTCCCTGCTCCGTTCGCTGTCACCAAATCCTTCGTGGCATCGTCGGTGTTCAGATTGATGATTTCCTGCAGGTTATTCAGCACACTGTATAGTCCGCTCCAGATATCCGCCGAATAGCCGAAAGGAATATCATAACGCGATTGGCTGGTGTAGGTCACCTGGCTGATCTGCTGGACAAACAATGCCGAACTACGCAATGATGCCTCTTCGCCCCGCACATTGTCCGTCAAATGTTTTTGTGCCGTTGAGATCAATGAGGTTGTCGGAACCGACGAAGGCCGGTTGGGATCGATATTCAGCTCTTCATCGATGCAGGATGTAAGCCCGATCATTGACAGTATAAAAAGTATATATGATAGTTTCATACGAAATATGATTTATAATTTATGATCTACTAAATGTCTTGAATCTTGGTTCTTGGTTCTTGGTTCTTGAATCTCCTTAAAACTTAATACTCAGATTAACTCCATACGTTAACGGAGTCGGCATATTACCGCCTTCAATTCCCTGCACATTGCCGCTGCTATTCGTCAATTCAGGATCAATGGTCTTACTTTTCCGATAGAGATAAAGCAGATTACGCGCATAAAGTGATGCGCCGATATTTTTGACCAAACTCTTTTCCGGCAACTTGAAATCATATCCTAACGACAATTCCCTGAGTTTAATAAATGTGGCATCAAAAATATCGAAAGCAGTCGGTCCATTGTAATGGTTTCTCGCCCATGCCTGTGCAGTTACGTTTTTAGTATTTTGGGCTATATTGGTCACCGAATAAGTTCCGTCGGGATTAAATGTCACATCACCCGTCACCCCATCGGGCACGACTCCTGTTTCACGAATGCCGTTGGCTGCCGTTTCGGGAAGAATTCCCGAGTACATCGCCACTTTGTAGGTTTGAGAGAAGAATTTACCTCCCACGCGTGAGTCGATCAGGAAATTGAATCGCAAATTTTTATACCTCAACCCGTTTTGGAAACTCCACAGGAAATCGGGCAACACACTACCAAGCGGCACCAGTTGCTGTGTACGCATATAAAGTCCATCGCCGCCGATCACCCTCTGTCCATCTGGTGCGTAAACAAAATCGTAGCCATACAGTTGTCCATAGCTTTCGCCCTCCTGTGCCACCAGGCTGACCAACAAGTTACTTAAATCGAGGCGGCTGACCGCATCGGAAAGTTCAACGATCTTATTATTGTTTTTAGAATAATTGACAGAGAAATTCCAATCCAGGTCACGGCTTTTAACCGGATTCACACCCAGGATCACCTCAATTCCCCTGTTATTGATTTCACCGGCGTTAATCAGCTTGGAAGAGTAACCAAACGCATCGGAAGTGGGAAGCGAGATAATCTGGTTACGGCTTGTATTGTTGTAATAGGTAAAGTCGATACTCAACAGGTTTTTGAAGAGTTGCAACTCCAACCCGGTCTCAAGAGAAGAGGTGATTTCGGGCTTGAGGTTCAGATTGTTTAGCTCATCGGGCAGCCTGTAGGCAATATTTCCGTTAATAGGAGTGATCGCCTGATATACTTTATAGAGGCGATAAGGATCGGTATCATTCCCTACTTGTGCCCATCCCAGACGATACTTTGCGAACGACAGCCAGTTCTGCTCCCTTAAACCGGGCAGTTCACTCAAAATGACCGATGAAGTGACCGAAGGATAGAAATAGGAATTATGTTTTACCGGCAAAGTGGAAGACCAGTCGTTACGGAATGTCCCATCGAGGTAAAAAGTACTTTTCCAGCCGTAAGAGACACTTCCAAAGAGAGAGGAAAGTTCTTTCTTGTACAAACCGGTTTCAGGATTGATCACTGTCGACGTAGCATTGTTCAGACTATAATAGTTAGGGACGATCAATCCTCCTGAAGTCGATATATCACTGACACGCCGGCTTCTCTGTAGGAAATTTGCCCCCAGGTTGGCCACCAATGAGTGTACCTCCCATGAACGATTGAGCGTGGCCAATAATTCATAATTGAATTCACCATAATTTTGGCTATACTCCTGATAGGATGATTGTGAGCGGGAATTATAGGCGATCCTATCCTGAAAATTGTACTGATAGACATCGGCATAGATGCGTCCTGTCACCGAGAACCATGATACGGGAGAAACCTGTATGCCAAAGTTACCGTACAACCTGTCCCTCTCTTCTTCAAGATAACTCTCGTAAGCAGACCAGTAAGGGTTGTCGATATATTTTGTCTTCTCATCCTCCACCGTGTCCCTGTAACCGGTACGATTCCATGCACGGGGTGTGCCATCCGGACGTTTGTATTCACTCAATTCCTTGTAATCCACCTGCACTGCTCCCCATTGGTATGCCTCGAGAATGATATTCCGGTTGGACGCTCCTGTCCACGGACGGCCTTTAGACTTCGTCTTCAGATAATTAGCGCTTGCAAAGAATGAGAGGTATTCTCCGTCCACATTTCCTGAAATAGTAAGCGAATTCTTGTCGAGTGAAGCGTTCGGAATAGTTCCCGCCACGTTCTTGTTGGTGAACGATACCCGGAAAGCAGAATTATTATTCGCTTTGGAAAGAGAAATATTGTTGGTATTGGCGACCCCGGTCTTAAAGAAATAGAGCACGTCGTTTTCGGGGTACAACCACGGTTCCGGTTTGAGATACTGATCCGGATATTCGGGGTCGAGATTGTACCAGTGCAATACAGGCGTACCGTCTAACTTTGGCCCCCAGCTTTCATCCGAAGCATAATCCACGATATTGTAAGTCTGTCCATCGATGGTGGCTGTGGCAAAGCTGGTGTTATAGCCTCCACCATACAGCTTCTGGCGTTCCGGCAGGCGCGCCACATTTTCAAATTCCAGACCGGTATTGACTTCAATGGCAATTCTGCCTGCCTCACTCTCCCCTTTCTTGGTGGTAATCAATATCACCCCATTGGCAGCACGGGATCCGTAGAGGGCAGCGGCAGAAGGCCCTTTCAACACGTTTACGGCGGCAATATCATCGGAATTGATATCCTGAATTGTGCTTCCCACATCTTTCCCGGCACTTCCATGAATGGTGGAGGAACTGTTCAGGTCGCTGTTATCCAACGGCACCCCATCAATGACATACAACGGCTGGTTGTTTCCAGTGATGGAATTGATACCACGAAGGGTAATACGGGAAGAACCTCCGAGGTTACTTCCACCTGAAATAACCTGCAGACCGGCTATTTTTCCGGCAAGGGCTACCAGCGGATTGGTTGGCCGTGTCTGGAAAGCATCGGCAGAGACGTTCTGCACCGCATAGCCAAGCGCTTTTCTTTCTCGAGGGATATTCAGTGAAGTAACTACTATTTCACTTAATGCCGTAGTAGTTTCCTGAAGGACAATATCAATCCTCTCCGACTTCAACACCTGGACCTCGTGGCTCGAAAAACCTATATAGGAGAACTCAAGCGTTTTTCCGCTTTCAATATTGATCCGATAATCGCCTTCAACGCCAGATACTGCTCCCACGCCGGGATTGTCCTTATCCACGATGGTGACACCGACAAGCGGATAGCCTTGCGCATCGGTTATAGTTCCGGTAATGGTGATCCTGTTGCTATTTTGGGCGTTGAGATTCAGAATAAACAAGCAAAGAGATAAAAACAAATTTAATTTGATAACCTTCATATTTATTTAAGTATTTATTTTTTTAGAATTTCATCACTTTCTCAATTATCCTCCTGCTTCTTGAGAATTACATATCCAAAAACGGCTGATTCATTTTTACTGACCAGCCGTTTCTATTCATATATCTGTTTCGCTTATAAAGATAAGAGATGCCGACTGCCGGGGAATTTGCGACAATTCATTATCTTACACATACAATATGTCATAGCGAAAAGAGGATACATCTGATTATTTTTTAGAGGATTGCATTATTAAACCTTGTCAAGTGCCTGTTGCAAGTCGGCTTTGATATCGTCGATATTCTCAATACCGACTGCAATACGGAGTAATCCGGGTTCCACACCACTCGATTTCTGGGCTTCCGGAGAAAGTTGTTCGTGCGTAGTAGCTGCCGGATGGATAATAAGCGTTTTAGTATCCCCCACATTGGCCACATGGCTCAATAATTGCACATTATCGATCAGCTTATCGGCATTCTCAGCGGCACCTTTCAACCTGAAGGTAAGCACCGCTCCCGGTCCTTTCGGGAAATACTTTTGTGCCAATTCGTAATATTTGCTACTCTTCAATCCCGGATAGTTTACATACTCCACCTTGGGGTGCTGCTCCAACCATTCGGCCAACGCCTGCGTATTTTCCACATGACGATCCAGCCTGAGAGATAAAGTTTCCAATCCCTGTACCAGCAGGAAAGAATTGAACGGGCTGATGGTGTTTCCCCAATCGCGTAACCCTTCTACCCGCGCACGGATATTGAAAGCGATATTGCCGAATGGGCCGTTGGCTCCAAAGACGTCCCAGAAGACCAGCCCATGGTAACTTTCAGAGGGTTCGGAGAAAGAAGGGAATTTACCGTTACCCCAATTGAATTTACCGCTATCCACAATTATTCCGCCGAGCGAAGTTCCATGACCGCCAATCCATTTGGTAGCCGACTCAACGACTACTGCCGCACCATGTTCAATCGGACGGAAAAGATAACCACCCGCACCAAATGTGTTGTCCACGATCAGTGGAAGATCATGCCGATTGGCCACCTCGGCAATCGCATCGAAATCGGGAATATTCAGTTCCGGATTACCGATGGTTTCCAAGTAAAGAGCCTTGGTCTTATCATCGATCAGCCTTTCAAACTCTTCGGGATTGTCGTTTGCTGTGAAGCGCACTTCAACTCCCAAGCGTTTAAATTGAGACCTGAACTGATTGTGGGTCCCTCCGTAAAGGTGTGAAGTGGTCACGAAGTTATCGCCCACCTGTAAGATATTGTTCAGTGCGATAAATTGTGCCGATTGTCCCGATGAAGTAGCCAAGCCGGTCACCCCACCTTCAAGTGCTGCGACACGCTTTTCAAAAACATCGGTCGTCGGGTTTTGCAGACGGGTATAGATATTCCCGAATTTACGAAGACCGAAGAGATCGGCTCCATCTTTGGCATCCTCAAAGGCATAGGATGATGTCTGATATATCGGTAAAGCACGTGAATGGGTTGCCTTGTCAACCTCTTGTCCCGCATGCACCTGCAGGGTCTCAAATTTGTAATTACTCATATTGGTAATGTTTATATTTCTTTATGGGTGAATAAATGAATAACCTTGTTTAACGATGCAAAGATATGATGCGGTATAAGGCATGGCAATACCACAAATATAGTATATTTCAACAGGCATTCTGCTTTATGGCCATCTGCTTGTAAGGAAACGCTCAATATGTTTCCGTAATTTCCCTGTATTTTTAATGCGTTGAGATAGCACCATCCTATTCATAGACAATTAAAAGTAAATGTCGCAATTTGCGTCCTTGAAAGTTCTTCCCTTGTGAGCTCGAACATGAAATCAGGAGGGAACCGCTTTATATTGCGCCTTACAGCTTCCTTCAAACGTTTAGTTTCTGTACCATACATTTAATCCAGCATGACCTTTACGCCCCTTATATCGTATATCTTACTCTGTATTATTGTTAATTCCATGCGTAATTAAATTTAACTGTTCAGATAGCTGTATATTATTCCGGTTTACTTAAATTCACACTATGGTAATTTTAGGATTACCGAAAGTGGTTAGTTACAACGACCAATTGTTTGTGTTATTATTAATCATTTGTAAGATAAAAAAAGTCTAAATAAATTACGAAAAAAATAGTATTATAAAAAAAAATAGATACATTTGCAGTGTATTAATAAACTAATACACTACTATGATTAAGATTGATAATGTCCATTTCAGCTATGGCCGCCATAAAGAAGCTCTCTCGGGCATAAGTCTCGAGTTGGGAACAGGCCACGTACACGGCATATTGGGATGCAATGGTGTCGGTAAAAGTACCTTAATGAAAATTATGTCGGGGGTATTGATTCCTTCCAAAGGTTCCATTACAATCGGGAGCGATAATCCCAGTCGGCGCCTGCCTTCATTCTTCCGGGAGATCATCATGATTCCGGAAGAATTTGACCTGCCCCATCTGACATTTGAGGATTATGTCAAGTACAATGTCGCATTTTATCCGTCATTCTCAGCCGAATTACTCGAAACGCACACTATAGAGTTAGCTGTAAAAAGAGAGGCTTATCTCGATGGTATATCTATGGGAGAACGCAAAAGGGCCTATATAGCATTTGCTCTCGCCTGTCAGCCCCGTTACTTATTCATGGACGAGCCAACCAACGGTTTGGATATTCCATCAAAGTCAGTATTTAAGAAACTATTGGCGTCATTCATCACTCCTGAAAATACAGTTGTAATTTCAACACATCAGGTGGTCGACATGGAGAATATAGTGGATAGTGTGGTCATTATGGATGAAAGCGGAATCCTATTGAATGAGAGCATTGAGCGTATTGGACAACGTTTACGTTTTGGGATTATTCATACTGATGAGACTCCTATCTGGAGCCAGGATAGTTTATTGGGCAAACGTGGAGTCATTGAAAACCGTAATGAGCAGGATTCCATCGTAGACATTGAGATACTGTTCAATGCTGTTTTGAATAACAGAGAACGTATCATGGAAATCATGGAAATAAATAATCATTGAAGTTATGAGCGAAATTTTCAACATCAAACGGTTTGCCGGATATACGGCAAAGATCTACAAAGAGAATAGCCATAAATACCTGATGTATGTTGCGCTGGTATTGAGCATTCAGGCAGGAGGTGTGCTGATAATGAGATTAGACAATGGGAACCCGCATGGAATGCTATTTTACATAATGTGGATGTCATTGATACTCGGGATACTGTTTGCGTTCAGTGAAATGAAACCCTTTCGCAACAGACATACCGCAATTATGAACAACACATTACCTGTTTCATATTTTGAGAAATTCTTATTGATAATTCTCAATACTACACTGGTGTACACAATCATCTATTGGGGAATTTTCTTTATAATAACACTCGCCCTCTCCAATATTTTCAACTATGGAGATATGACAAGTTTTTGGTTAGGCAACAAAGGGGCATTGTCTCAAATAAGATTTATTACCGGGGGAATGTCTATTTTTATCCCGATAGCTATTTTTGCAGGGACCACCAATATCAAAAATCACTTGTTGGCTTTTCTGATTGTGATGGTAATTGCCATACCTCTTATCGGGTCAACTATCTATTTACCAGGGCTTATAAGTGGATATTTTTTTGACGGGATAGAACTGGGATATATGTTCAATGGCTTTTCTGTACAAGTTGAATCTGCTGAAACTTGTGTGGAATATAGTACTAATCCCATTTTTGGTAAATTCTTCTCCGAATGGAGAGGTCGTGGGTATAATCTATATATGTGGGCAATGTTACTGTTAGTCACGGGGTATTTCAAGTTCAAGGAACGTCAGATAAAATAAAAACAAGATGGAATTCAATCAGGAAAAACCCATATATCTCCAGATTGTCGATTGGATGAGCGACAAGATATTAAGCGGAATATGGAGCAGTGATGAGCGTATACCATCGGTGCGCGACGTAGCCATGTTGTTACAGGTTAATCCTAATACTGCGATGCGGGCATACGACCATCTACAAAATGAAAATATCATATACAACAAAAGGGGAATTGGTTATTTTGTTGAGCCAGAGGGTCAGGCAAAGATTATGGAGCATGAAAAGAGACGGTTTTTAATGGAAATATTGCCTGATATATTTACCCGGATGGAATTATTGGGGATCAGTGCGGATGACTTAAACGAAGAATACAAAAAACATAAAACTCAATAACAATGAAAGCAAGCACTAAAATATTTTTGGTCTATGGATCTATCCTACTTCTCTTACAATTGGTTTTCTTGATAAACTCTTTGGTACAATACCAAAAACTAAAACCTTTAGGAATAGAGATGTGCAAAACACTTGAGAAAACAGCTATTCATCATATCGAAATCGATGTAAGCCAGACTAAGGAGTATCCTATTGGGACATGGGTTAGAAAGAGTTATACCCAGAGGATTTTCTACATGGGTGCCAATCTCACGACAAGTCATATAAGTAACGACACACTTTATATAAAAGCCCTCAACGACAACATCTCTTCTTATCCCCACCTTATTCCGGAATTGCGCTCAACAACAATCATTACCAAGGATGGAGTAATCCATAAAACTATAGACAATTACTAAATTTTCAATTCACACCCGACGAATAGAATTTTCTACATATCAAAACCACCGGAGCGGAGGCGTTTTTTCCCGGATTGTCGTTTTTTATCGTCCAGCCGTTTTTGGACGGATTGGAATGAGGGTTTCGTTGCGACCCGTTTTCTTTCTGTCTTGAGAGCCTGACGGATAAGAAGTAAGAATTTTCCGGTGACTGCTTTTTTATTCAACCATTGGGTACGTTCGGCATCGCTGCTGATTTGCAATACACCGTTTTTATTGATTCGGTTGGCCAACTTCTCTGAGATACGTTGTTTCTGTTCTTCGGTAAGTATGGTAGAAGCATTTATATCAAATGAGAGGGTGACTTTCGAAGCCACTTTATTTACATTCTGTCCCCCGCTGCCACTACTCCTTACTGCGGTAAAAACAGATTCATCTATCAATCTCTCCATGTCGTCACTCATCATCATTACAATTCAAATTGGCTGGCAAATATAAGGATATTTTGAAACTTTTGTTTAATTTCGCACTCAATCATTCAGACAACAAGATGCGCACTTACATCATCGCCGACAATCAGGATATTACACGGGAAGGGCTTATATCTGTATTGAAATCACAGGATACAAAAAACCAGATAGAGATCGTTCGCAGCCGCAACGAATTGCAGGCACGGTTGCGCACCTATCCCGAATCAATCGTGATAATGGATTATAGGTTATTCGATTTTGTTTCCGTCAACCAATTACTCAACACGAAGATGGGCGCCAGGAAGTCATCGTGGGTCCTGTTTTCCGACGAGTTGGAAGAACATTTTCTCCGTCAAATATTGTTGATTGATCCCACCATCAGCGTAGTGATGAAGAATAATCCGCTACAAAATATCCTCGATGCCATTACCTCCGCCACCTATGGGGAGGTCTACCTGTGTGATATTGCAGAATCGGTATTAAAGGAGGGAAATCTCCAGAAAAAAGAATCGGATACGCTGACGGCCTCAGAAAAAAATATCTTACGGGAAATAGCCCTTGGAAAAACCACCAAAGAAATCGCCTTTGAAAAACATCTTAGCTTCCATACCGTCAACACACACCGCCGGAATATCTTCCGAAAACTGGAGGTAAACAATGCGCACGAAGCCACTAAATATGCCCTGCAAGCCGGGTTGCTTGATTTGATGGAGTACTATATTTAACGGTATTTTCCCCTTCTTTTCATTGTCCTTCAATACAAGACGCGCTGATCGGTATTCACCGTACACATTGAGCGCAAACACCCTTCATCACGAAATTGATATTCTCAAGACGGAAGTTCCGGGGTAACGAAATATTGGGAATAGCAATACTTTCCATACAGTAAGTATTGCCGCATTTGTTACAGTGGAAATGTACATGCAGGTCGCCAAGCGAGCATTGACAATCATCACGGCAAACCGAATACTTGATGGAACCCGATCCATCGTCGATACTGTGAATCAGGTGATGTTGATGAAAAAGGTTTATCGTGCGGGATAGCGTAGATTTATCGACCGTTCCCATTTCAGTTTCCAGATCGGAAAGACTGAAGGCCGAACCACGGTCAAGCATGGCCTTCAGGACCAGCATCCTGATGGCAGTCGGTTTTATATCCCTATGATGCAGCATTTTTTCAATATGTGCCATATCCATACATTATAAATCGTTTTACCCGATTAAAAAGTATAAAGATAACCATTCTAATCCGTTTATAGGTAAGATAAGCCTAAAACTTCTTCCGCATGATACGGATGGCGTTGAGTATAGCCAGCAACGATACGCCCACATCTGCAAATACCGCCTCCCACAAGGTGGCCAGCCCCCCGGCTCCAAGAATCAGTACGACTAGCTTGATACCGAAAGCCATCGTAATATTCTGTATCACGATCTGCCGGGTTGCCTTACCAATCCGTATCGCCATGGGGATTTTGAGCAACTGATCGGTCTGAATGACTATATCCGCGGTTTCTATGGCCACGTCGCTTCCCAAACCACCCATCGCGATCCCCACATCGCTCATGGCCAGTACCGGCGCATCATTGATCCCGTCTCCCACGAAAGCTATCCTACTGGACGGATCACTTTTCAGTTCCTCAAACCTCTGTACCTTCCCCTCCGGCATCAGATCACCATAAGCGTAGTCGATTCCCAATTCCCCGGCCAGTTTTGAGACGATAGCCTGTTTATCTCCGGAAAGCATCACGATATCCTTTATTCCCGCCTTGCCTAACTCTTCGATAGCTGCTTTCGCATCTTCTTTGGGTTCATCGGCCACAACAATATATCCAGCGTACTTTCCATCTATCGCGCACAAGACCGTCGTCTCGGGAATAGTCTCAACTTCGGTCGGATAACCGATACCATGCGACTGTAACAGTTTTGTATTCCCGGCAAGAATCTTCTTTCCGTCAAGATCGGCCTCTACACCCTGTCCCGACACTTCCCTGGTATTCGCAGGTTGGCCAAAACCGATGCTCTCCCTGGGGACGGAAGATGCAATCGCTTTGGCGATGGGGTGATTGCTTTGTGCCTCCACGGCAGCCACGCTATATAATAATTCTTCTTTTGAAAAATATGCTGAAGGAACAATATCCTGTACCTCGAACACACCTTTTGTCAGCGTCCCGGTCTTGTCCATCACCACGCTATCGATCCTGGTGATAGCATCCAGGTAATTGCCTCCCTTGAACAGGATACCTTGGCGGGATGCCGCTCCAATCCCTCCGAAATAGCCCAATGGGATACTGATGACCAAGGCACAAGGGCAGGATATCACCAGAAATACCAATCCACGATATAACCAATCATTGAATTGATACGCAAATCCGGGAGTAATGAACGACCATAGCCAAGGTAACACGACAACCAGCAGGGCCAACAAAGTAACCACCGGAGTATAGACCCGGGCAAATTTACGGATAAACTGCTCTGCCGGCGCCTTGCGTTCGGTCGCGTTTTGCACCAGATCTAAAATACGAGCCAGCGCACTTTGTTCAAACGGTTTGTTCACCTTTATCCGGCAAACATTATCCACCGCAATCATACCCGCCAATACCTCCTCCTCTTTCTTGATGTTTCGGGGAACACTCTCTCCCGTCAATGCCGAAGTGTTGAACGATGACGAACCGGAGAGCATGATACCGTCCAACGGTACCCGTTCCCCTACTTTTATTTCAATCGTCTCCCCTACCCTTACCTCTTCCGATAAAACCAACTCAATACCATGATCCCTGACCACGGATGCTTTTTCGGGACGGACATCAAGCAATGCGCCGATGCTCCTTTTAGCCCGGTTGACAGCCCTTTCCTGAAACAGTTCCCCAATGGAATAGAACAGCATGACCGCTACGCCTTCGGGATACTCACCTATAAAAAAAGCACCAATCGTAGCCATACTCATCAAGGTGAACTCGTTGAAAATATCTTTTTCACGCATGGCTTCCCAAGCCTCTTTCAACACAGGAATCCCTACCGGGAAATAAGCTACCAGATACCATGACAGTCGAATCCACTGATTCTCAAAAAACGGGAGGCCGATTGCGGAGACGATTATACCACTCATCAACAGGAAGAATGAGACCAATATCCTTGTAAGAGGGCCATCACTCAAGGACGTAGTTGCCGAACAGGCACCATTACTACAACAATTTGCCATAATTTTATTTTTTCATTTATAAAATATAGGATGTGTCTCTGACAAGCTTTTGAGTAAACTCAAGTTTGCCCCTCGACTTCGCTATATTTGCATAATATAGGATGCGGTTCGGACAAATCCTCGAACAAGTTCGGGCTTTGTCACTCACCTTTCACTATATTTGCATAATATTAGGATGCGTCTCAGCATAGCTCAAGTAAACTTGGCTCTGCATTCGACTTTCACTATCTTTACAGTGCCAAAAGTACAATCAATCCGTTGCAACTGGGTTGCAAAAAATAATTATCTTTGTTGGCAACAATAGAACCCATTGGATTGAGACACCCTGATCATTTTCAGTAATGGGAAATTTTAAGATCACAGATAATCAATGAGTGCAAAACAGGAGAGTGCTACCCGATGGCTGGGAAAGAGGGTTATAGAAGCAAAAGGTGCATATATGGCCGCCTCGGCATTTACAGTTATCAGCGCAACAAGTTTTGTTATTTTCTGCTGGTATTTGTCGGAATTCGC
>JBAYRG010000025.1:0-17154 GCA_041676805.1 Proteiniphilum sp. | reverse complement strand
TGCAAAAGTACAAAAACTATTTGGAATTTGGGATTTGGAGTGTTGGATTTGGGGGGTTGACTCTGCCAGCCCCGTTTTGCCATCGACAAATGAGTCAATATCTCATTTTCTATTATATCTTTGTCTAATACTTTGTACATAAGGAAGTGTTTTTAATTGGTTGTTTAGCGATTACTAAACAAACACCTCCTTGTCATTTTAACAAATTTAAATTAGTCAAAAGAGCTTCGAAGAATGTATAAAATTTGTTTTTTTGTATAAAATCACTATTTTTGTAGTAGATTAGGTTACACGTTAAATTTCGATGACAGGTTCTTGCAATGAGACGGTAATCAAAAATATAGAGGTATGAGGACGAGATTTTCCATTCATTTATTGTTGTTGTTGTTTTCCTTCCAGTTTGTTTGCCAGATAAATGAAATTGCTATCAATGCGCAGGAGGTACATCAGGAGGGTGTTCCAAAACTGGACAATCCGATGTCTGTACAATATTTAAAAAAGAATTTACGAAAATCACATCCCCGGTTGGTATTAAACTCATCTATTGAGAAGGAGCTGAAAACCAAAATTGGGACTGATTCCGTAGTCAGAAATATCTACCATGCCATAAAACTCAATGCGGAACAGATTCATGAAAAACCGTTTCTTGAAAGAATTCAGACCGGAAAAAGACTTTTGAGTGTTTCCCGTGAGATGCTTTACCGGATGAACATGCTGGGAATGGTATACCGCATCGATAAAGACCCGAAGATACTGCGGCGGATCAACGACGAATTGGTCGCTGTCTGCAACTTTCGGGATTGGAATCCATCCCACTTCCTTGATGTGGCAGAGATGGCGATGGCGGTAGCCATCGGTCTTGACTGGACAGCAGGTGATCTTCCCGGTCCTACCATCGAGTTGGCCGAAAAGGCGTTGATTGAGAAAGGGATTCAACCCAGTTGGTCAGAAGATGGAAAAAATCCCGGTTGGGCATACGGTAATAATAATTGGAATCAGGTCTGTAATGGAGGAATGATCGCGGCTTCCATCGCCATTGCCGGGAGAGAGCCTGAACTTGCCGCGAAAACTATCCATAGGGCACTTGACGGATTACCCCGCTCTCTTGCATCTTATATGCCGGATGGTGTATATCCTGAGGGGTCTACTTATTGGGACTATGGGACAAGTTTTTCAGTGGTGACGATCGCGATGTTGGAAAGTGCTTTTGGCAAAGATTTTGGATATGGAGACTATCCCGGATTTAAAGAAAGCGCCCTGTTTAGGGTCTTGTGTAATGCTCCATCGGGAATGTATTATAATTTTGCCGATTGTGGCGATAAAAGAGGAGCCAATGGTGATGCTACACTCGCATGGTTCGCTAAAAAAACAGGAAATAGAGCCTTTTTTGAAAAAGAGAGATTTCTGATGCCAGTCGACCGCATGGGTAAATTAGGCCGGTTAGATGCTGCCGCATTGGTCTGGATCGCACAATACAAGGAGAGAGCCGAAGAGAAAATTCCCACTGCATGGAAGGGCGATGGTCCGAATCCTATCGTCCTATTCATAGGAGAGGAAAATGATCCCCGTCATTACTATTTCGGAGGAAAAGGCGGCAGGGGAACGGTAAATCATGGAAATATGGATGCCGGCTCTTTTGTCTTTGAACTGGATGGTATCCGTTGGGTTATTGATCCGGGAAATCAGGATTATTACGAACTGGAAAAAACCGGTTTCAATCTTTGGGGAAATTGCCAGGATTGCGAGCGATGGACGTTACTCACCAAAAATAATTTTGGACATAGTACTTTGACTGTCAATAATCAATTGCATGCTGTAAATGGACTGGCTACCATCAAGGAGTTTAAAAACGGAAGTAATCCGGAGGCCACAATAGAGATGACTCCTGCCTTTAGGGAGGGGTTGGCAAAAGCGGAAAGAAAATTCATCAAAGATAGTCGCCACTCCCTCATCATTGAAGATGTTATTGAAACATTGGATTCTACGGAGTTAGTTACATGGCAATTGATCACACGGGCTGATATTGAATTTACAGAGTATGGTATAAAGTTACTGCAGGAAGGGAAAAAGCTTAAAGTAGAAAATCTGTCACATCCCGAATTGATGTTCTCGGTGCTATCTTTGCATCCCGCCCCGTTGAAACTCGACCGACAAATAAAAGGACTCAAAAGGGTGGAACTGAGAATACCCGCCTGGATGATCAAAGATGGAAAAGAAATAATAAAAATCAGGTTGTCAGGAGAATAATAATATGAACTCTACTATATAAAATTGCTACAAATGAAAAAGTTATCACTTCTGTTTTGTTTAGTTTTTACCGTTTCTTGTATAATATCCTGCCGGCAAAAAGAGGTGGGTAAAGTAAATAGCATCGACGAGAATATTGCTTTTGCAGCAGGTCAGTATGGATTACTGTTGGAAAGGATAGAGAATTCGGAAAAACTGGTCAATCCGAAATCGATTATCGATGGAAAAATGAAATTGATTCCACCACAGGAGTGGACGTCCGGTTTTTTCCCCGGTAGCTTATGGTATATATATGAACTGACGGAAGATGAAAGTTGGAAGAGTGTGGCGATCAAGTATACCGAGATGTTGGACACTATCCAATATTTCACAGGCAACCACGATATAGGGTTCATGATCGGCTGCAGCTATGGGAATGGACTCAGGCTTGCGGGAAATAAAGATTACAAGGAGGTGATCATACAAGCGGCTAAATCGTTGTCTACACGTTATAATCCGGTTGTGGGGCTTATTCAATCGTGGAATGCCAACTCATCAAAAGAGTGGGAATACCCGGTGATTATCGATAATATGATGAACCTGGAATTGCTCTTTGACGCAACTGAATTTTCGGGCGATTCCACTTTTTATAATATCGCGGTGACCCATGCTGATAATACCATCAAAAACCATTACAGGCCGGATTACAGTACATGGCATGTCATTGATTATAGCAAAGAAGATGGTTCTGTAAGGCATCGGAATACCCACCAGGGATATGCTGATGAGAGCGCCTGGTCGAGAGGGCAGTCATGGGGTGTTTATGGTTATGTGATGTGTTACAGGAAGACAAAAGATCCGAAGTACCTGTCACAGGCGGAAAATGTGCTTGAATTCATTGCGAATCATCCTAACTATCCTGAGGACGGAGTGCCTTATTGGGATTTTGATGCACCCGAGATACCAGATAGTTACCGTGATGCTTCGGCAGGCTCCATCCTCGCTTCCGCTTTGTATGAATTGTCTACCTACTCAACGAAAAGAGATTATAAAGAGTGGGCCGATAGAATTATGGATACGCTTGCCAGCCCTGATTTTAGGGCTCCTTTAGGTGAAAATGGAAATTTTATCCTGATGCATTCGGTAGGAAGTTTACCACATAATGCAGAGGTTGATGTGCCATTAAATTATGCCGACTACTATTTTCTGGAAGCTTTAAAACGGAAAAGGGACCTGGAGAAATAGATCTTTATGTTTCATTGTTGTAGATTATTTTCAGGTCTTGCGTTATGTGTGGCTTCAAGTTCGGATGAGCAGATCTTCCCGAGACCAGATTGACTTGCTTGCTCAACTTGGGCCCCAGTTTTCCTTTTGCTCTTCCCAATTGTTCTATAAATTGCCTTTCATCTATTTGCAATATTTAACTTTTTAGTAAATTAAAAAGATATGTTTTTTTGTTTAATAAATTAAAAAGATATATCTTTGTGCCTTTCAGTTTAAAAAATAACAATAAAGGGACAAAAATTATAAAAAAACCATATGAGTAATATGAGAGATATTAGTGAAACATGAAGAACGATGAGAAATTTATAAATTTTTTCAATATCAGCACATTGACTTCATTTGATACATTGATAGTCCGTGCATAAAGTGAACCTTCGAAAAAGATAAAAAAATAACCAATCAGCAAGGGAGTATTGAAATAGATGATATTAAATCTGAACATAGCTTATACTATATATTATAGTAAACTTTTTTGCGTATAATGATTGATCATTTCTCTATTTTTTCCGTCAGGCAATTGTGATGAAAAATAAAAATAGTTCAAGAGAAATAAATTTTAATGTTGATTGTCAAATAATTAATTAATCTAGTAAAATAAGAAATGCGTAAAAAAATTAAAAACTCTTTTTCGGTAAGCCTTGTCGCAATTCTAATTGTAATAGGCTGTTATACTACAAGTTGTAGTCAGGATGGAGGGTATCAAGGGCCCAAACCTACCCAACCGACCGATCCTTCGAAGCCGGTGATTTTTACTGATTTCTCACCCAAAGAGGGGGCTGTCCGAACATTGGTCTTCATTGAAGGATCCAATTTCGGAACGGATGTTTCAAAAATAGAGGTACTCATTGGAGGTATACCAGCTCCTGTGATTGGCTCCTCCGGTTCTAAAATTGCCGCGATGGCACCCAGACGTTCCAACAGAGGGGATGTTGTTGTGCATATCAAGGATGTGAATGGGAAAATAGTGAAGGAGCATGAGTTTGAAGATCTCTTTGTACTTCATACTGCTTTGCAGGTGAATACATTGGCTGGGAAGGTAGATCCGCAAACCAATTCTTCCAGTATTATCAACGGTACCTTTGAAGAGGCCGAATTTCAAAATCCCTGGTGGTTGGAATTTGACAAAGACCCGGAAACAGGGGAGAAAATCCTTTATTTGATAGATGCGGAGAATTTGGCAGCACTTCGGAAAATTAATCTGGCTACCAAAGAAGTTTCTACCGTATTTATGAAAGGACAGGCTGGCGTGCATCAGGTGAAATCGATGTTATTCGATACGCCTACCAGAGACACGCTTTTCCTGGTGGACGACAACGGTCGCGGAAGCTGGAATGACAGGCACCAAATGCCCAATATGTTTTATGCCCTTCGTAGCGAAGGATTCAGAAAGGTGTATCCCTATCTTTACGCGCAGTGTTCCTATTCTGCCGTATCAATGGGTGACGGCACCATTTTCTACAATACATGGACCTCTTCGGAAGTGTATAAGGCCCGACAGGTATTTGACCAACAAAGCCAGATGTGGGATGGAAAGTCGTTATTTAGTGTGAAAGCAAACTCAAGTGACCACGTATTTATGATCAGGCATCCTGAAGATAAATATGTCTATATGACAGGATTCCATGGTGTATACCGATGTGCCTATGATAGAGAAAAGAAGGAACTGGTTTCGTCTGTGCTTCATGTGGGGGCGATCGGCGGCGAAGCAGGCTATGTAGATGCTCCGGGTAGTGCGGCACGATTCAATCGTCCGCGTCAGGGTGTGTTCGTGAAAAACCAGGATTATGTGAATCAAGGAAAAGAAGATGTATATGACTTCTATCTTTGCGATCATAACAACAACGCCATCCGGAAGATAACTCCCGACGGTGAAGTGAGCACTTTCGCCGGACGCGGTAGTGTCGGCATTGATGGCAGGGTATGGGGTTGGATTGACGGGGAAGCCCGTGAGACTGCCCGCTTCAGGGAACCTTGTGGAATAGCTTATGATCCGGAAGAGGAGATCTTCTATGTGGCAGACCGTGAAAACAAGCGTATTCGCACCATCTCCGTGGAATAAATCAATTGAATCAAAGGAATAAAACACAATAAAAATGAAGAAATATATTTTAACCATTTTATGCTTGGTTATATATGCAATGGGCGCGTCTGCTCAAAAAAAGAGTGTGCAGGTCTCCGGAACCGTTGTAGATGAGGGGGGGCTTCCCTTGATTGGTGCGACCATAATTATAAAAGAAAAGCCCGGTCTGGGGGTAGCTACCGATATTGATGGTAAGTATAAAATCAATGTTGAATCGTTTCAGTATCTGGTATTCTCTTATATTGGTTATGAAAATCAGGAGCATTTGATAAAAGACGAGGATATTGTACTCGACATAGTGATGTTGGAATCGTCAGCATCTGTCCTGGATGAAGTAATTGTGACAGGTATGGGGGCGCAGAAGAAGGTAACCGTTACGGGTGCTATCACTACCGTGGATGTGGGAACCCTGCGGACTCCGGTTTCTAGTATTACCAATGCTCTGGCAGGGAATGTTGCCGGAGTTTTGGCTATGCAGCGTTCAGGACAGCCGGGATCCAACACTTCGGAGTTCTGGATCCGTGGTATCTCCACATTCGGTGGCAGTTCCGCCGCTTTGATCCTGGTGGATGGATTTGAACGGAGTATGGATGAACTCAATATTGAGGATATTGAGTCTTTCTCTGTGTTGAAAGACGCCTCTGCCACAGCAATCTACGGTTCTCGGGGTGCGAACGGGGTTATCCTGATCAATACAAAAAGAGGGAATGAAGGAAAGGTGGAAGTGAATGGCAAGACGGAATATACTTGGACCACCCGTACCCGTACTCCCAAGTTTGCCGATGGACTTACCTATGCATCCATGGCGAATGAGGCCCGCATATCCCGCAACCAAAGGCCGATCTATTCTGATCAGGAGTTGATGATGATCGATGAGCAGTTAGACCCGGATATCTATCCGAACGTAGACTGGATGGATCTTTTATTGAAAGATGGCGCTCCTACTTACCGTACTTCAGTGAGTGTAAAGGGAGGGGGATCCAAGGCAAGATATTATCTCTCGGGAAGTTTTCTGGATGAAGGGGGGATGTATCATGTTGACAAGAATATGAGAGAATACGATACCAATGCCAATTACCAACGGTATAACTATCGCATGAATATTGATATGAACGTTACCGAGACGACCCTGATCCAGGTAGGTATCGGTGGGGCACTTGAAAAGACCAATCGTTCCGGAGCGGTAAGTACCGATGATATCTGGTATTCGATTTTCGGTTATAACCCTATTACGATGCCTATCATGTATTCGAACGGATATGTACCTGTCATGATGACAGAAGGTGTGATCACATCATCGTGGGAAGCTATTTATAATCCATGGACAGCCGCCACACAGACAGGATACTCGGAGATTTGGAAGAACACCATCAATTCGAATATTACGTTAGACCAAAAACTTGATTTTATCACGAAAGGATTGAAATTTATTGGCCGTTTCGGATATGATACTTTTAACTACAATTATATACAGCGCCGGAAGAATCCGGAGATGTGGAGAGCTGAGCGACAACGTAATTCGGACGGGCAAATTGTATTTAACCGGTTGATACCGGAACGTTTGATGAGTCAAGGTTCTTCGGCTTCCGGAGATAGAAAGGAATTTGCTGAGGCCGAACTTTCATACAACCGGGCTTTTGGTGATCACAATGTGGGGAGTGTGCTCAAGTATACCCATGATAATTATGTGAATACCTCCAGTTATGGAAGTGATATTATGGCCGGTATTGCCCGTCGCCATCAAGGAATGGCCGGTAATTTCTCTTATGGATATAAGAATCGTTATCTGCTCAACTACAATTTTGGATATAACGGCTCTGAGAACTTTGCCAAAGGCCATCAATTTGGTTTCTTCCCGGCTTATTCAGCCGCCTGGAACATGGCAGAAGAGAATTTTGTGAAAAATAACCTTAGCTGGTTGGGAATGTTTAAAATTCGTTATTCATACGGTGAAGTGGGAACTGACAACTCTTCTTCACGATTCCCCTATCTGGCCAACTTCGGAAATTATAATCGTGTCACTAACGCAGGTGAGCAAGAGGTCTCTTATACTTGGGGTGATTTGGGAAGCCCTGCCCGAGCTCCTTTCTGGTATCCAGGACTGACCTATACTCGTGTATCCTCCAATAATGTGACTTGGGAAATTGCCAAGAAGCATGACTTGGGATTGGACCTCTACCTCTGGAATGATAAATTTGGCCTGACAGTCGACTATTTCGATGAAAGACGTGATGGTATCTATATGCAACGAAACTTTCTACCCGACATGGTCGGTATTCAGGGAACAAATCCTTTCGCAAACGTGGGAAGTGTAAAGACAAAAGGATACGACGGTAACTTCAAGCTGGATCAAAAAGTGGGAGAAGTCGCTATGCAGGTAAGGGGTAACTTCACCTACAGCAAAAACGAAATTACTGAAGCCGATGAGATGGTCAACCGTTATCCCTACCTTCGTCGTACCGGTTACCGTGTGGATCAGGCCAAAGGCCTGGTGGCACTGGGTCTCTTTAAAGACTATGAAGATATTCGCAACAGCCCCCGTCAAGACTTTGGCAATGCCATGGACGTGATGCCGGGTGATATCAAATATAAAGATATCAATGGTGATGGAATCATCAATAATGATGATATCGTACCGATTGGAGCCACTACACGTCCAAACCTGATCTATGGATTGGGGGTCTCTGCTAGCTGGAAAGGGTTTGATTTCAACCTCCACTTCCAGGGTGCCGGGAAATCCCATTTCTTTATCAATGGGTTTACTGTATATCCGTTCGTCGATGGAGAATGGGGTAATATCCTGGATGAGATGGCAAAATCCAACCGTTGGATCCAAGGGGTCAATGAAGACCCAAATGCCGAGTATCCCCGTTTGAGTTATGGTGGAAATGCCAATAACTACCGCGCGTCTACTTATTGGTTACGCGATGGCTCCTATCTGCGTCTAAAAACATTGGAAATGGGGTATACCTTACCCAAAGTATTGACCAACAAGTTTTATGTGAACAAAATGCGATTCCATGTTATTGGTCAAAACTTATTGACATTCTCCAGCTTCAAACTTTGGGATCCGGAAATGGGAAGTTCTAACGGGATGAAATATCCATTGGGAAAAACAGTGACATTTGGATTGACGGTTAATCTTTAAATGTTGAATCATATTAGAAAAAACAAATTTAATAAGATGAAGAAAAAATATATTCTATTCAGCGTTATCATCAGTCTGGGAACATTCTTCCAATCCTGTTCCGACTTTTTGAGTGTGGAACGCTATTTCAACGATAGACAGGATCTGGAGCGTATATTCAACAGCAGGGATTATACCGAGGAATGGCTGGCCAACGCCTATTATCAGTTGCTCTCCTTTAATCTGGAAATAGGTCATGTGCGCTTTACACTTACCAATTACTCCGATGATATGATCTTTACCGAAGGAGGTGCCGGCATCTCATTCTCGAATTATAAATTTGGCCAATATGGCCCGCAGTATGGCGGTAATGTCAATGCCCTTATTGCCCGCCCGTGGGATCAATCTTATGAGGGAATCCGTCAGGCTTCTATCTTTTTACAGCATGTGCATCCCGGACCTGAAATTACAGAAGAGATGTATCGGGATCTCAAGGGACAGGCTTATTTTATCCGTGGTTACCTCTATTGGCTCTTGTTGAGAAAATATGGTCCCGTACCAATCCTTCCTGATGAAGGACTCGATTATGAATCATCCTATTCCGATTTGGCTCGTCCCAGAAATTCATATGACGAGTGCGTGGAGTATATCTCTGAGCAGATGTTGCTGGCTGCTGAATTGTTGGAGAGCGAACGGAACAGTGCAAGTGCTTCCCGTCCGACCAAAGGTGCTGCACTGGCGGTACGCGCCAAGGCATACCTCTATGCCGCAAGTCCGTTAATGAACGGAAATGCGGAGATGGCCTCTTTCGTGGATGATAAGGGTAGACAACTTATTTCTCAGGAATATAGTGAGGAGAAATGGGCGAAAGCCGCCGCCGCCGCCTTAGATGTGATGAAATTGGGAAAATATGAAATCTACGTGGTTCCCAAACGGGTTAATGGGGGACTCTGGGGAGCCTATCCCAAGACCATTGATCCTCCCTATCACCCGGTCTATTCGGAGAAATCCTTTAAAGAAGGGGGATGGAAGGATATTGACCCGTTGGATTCTTACCGCGCCCTGTTCAATGGAGACCTTTATGTGGCAGAAAACCCGGAATTGATCTTTTCTCGTGGTAATAACCAGTTGCATGATGAATATGGTATACAGTCTATGACCCGCCACCAGATGCCGGTAAGCAAGGGAGGGGGATGGAATTGCCATGGTATCACCGGTAAGCAATGTGATGCTTACGCGATGAATGACGGAAAGCTATTCGACAGGGAGGTCAGCCCGAAAGGTTTTACGCAGTATGATGGAGAGTATCCCTATCTGAGAAAAGATGTATGGCTGGAATATGCCAACCGGGAACCCCGTTTCTATGCGTCGGTGGCTTTTAGTGGCGCCCATTGGGCCAATGTAAGTGCGAAAGACGCTGCTAACCGTGACTTCCAGACATTCTACTATTATGGTGAAGATGATGGACGCAAAATTGTGAGTACCGAAGACCGTTGGATACCGACCGGTATAGGCATGATGAAATTTGTCAATCCAAAAGAAAGCTATAAGGACGGAACCGTATATGCTAAAGTGGACCCGGCTATCCGTTATGCAGATATCCTGTTGATGTATGCCGAAGCATTGAACGAGCTGACAACTACTTATCAGATTAAGTCGTGGGACGAGAGTGAAACTTATGCTATTTCCCGCGATGTGGCTGCGATGAAGGCTGCCGTACTTCCAATACGTCTGAGGGCCGGATTACCTAATTTCGATGAAATCGGTATTGGTGACCCCTATGCGAACAGTGAAATATTAAGGGCGCAGATCAAACGTGAACGTCAGATTGAGTTCTTAGGCGAAAATCAACGCTACTACGATCTTCGTCGTTGGAAGGATGCACCAGAGGAAGAAAGCCAGATGATTTACGGTTGCAATACAACCGTTCCCAAAGAATATCGAGAGTTTTTTTATGAACAAGTTGTAGTTCCCAGTGTACAAACTTCCTGGTCTATGAAAAAATATTTCTGGCCAATTGCTTACGATGAATTGAAAAGGAATGCCCGCCTCACCCAGGCACCCGGATGGCCTTCATTTGATTAATTCAGCAATAAAAAATAGAATAATATGAAAAAATTATATATATATTTGACTCTACTGATTGGTGCGCTTTTTATCTTTTCCGGTTGTAATGACGAATGGAAAAATGAATTATATTCCAGGATGATATCATTGAAAGCGCCGATCAATAGAGACGACGTGTCGGTTATCTATTTGAGATACAAGCCAAATAATGAGACAGTGACTTTTAAGCTTCCTGTTATCGTAAGCGGATCGCTCACCAATGATAAAGATTATATTGTCCGTATTGGTGTCGATAACGATACATTGAATTATTTGAATCGTGATAAATATACCGATCGTTCAGACTTATATTACAAACAATTGCCTGAGAATTTTTATACTTTCCCATCGCAAACCTGCCATATCCCGGCCGGAACCGACGTAGCCCATTTTAATATTGACTTCGATTTTTCGGGGATTGATCTTGTGGAAAAATGGGTCTTGCCCGTGACCGTCTTGCCCGATCCTTCCTACTCATTGAATAGTTATAAGGGCAGGCAGAAAGCGTTGCTCTGGATAATGCCGTTTAACGACTATTCCGGCACTTATAACGCCGCCAGTATGTATGTCTATTTTGCGGATAATACCACAAGATATATGACAGCTACTACTCGGGAAACACGGGTGGTGAATGATAATACCATCTTCTTTTATGCCGGTATTACCGAAGAACTGGCCGAGAACCGGGGTGATTTTAAAGTGAAATGTGAATTTCTGGAACCAACGGTGGAGGAGATTATTGATCCAAAAACTGAAGAAGGTACCGGCCTTTTCATAAAAAAAGGCAGGTTGGTATTGAGTGCCGATAATCCTGCTTTGGAATTTGAGGTTATTGGTGAGCCGACTTATGAAATCAAGGAGGAGTTGGATATCGATCGTCCACACATTGTGAAACGTTTCTTTACGCTGACGATGGAATACAAGTATAAAGATGCTGCCTCCAGCGAAAATATAGTATTCCCCTATAGATGTAAGGGTACCATGCTGATGCAACGTAATGTAAGTAAACTGATCCCGGATGAAGACCAGGCTATATTCTGGTAAGCTGAAAGGTTCTCTTTAAATCATCGATATCTCCAGGTGCCTTAAGGACGCAAATCCAAGGCATTCTGGAGATATTTGTTAAATATCAGGACTAATGAACGGTTATCATTCATCATACAGAAGATAGGCTTTGCGTTGTTGTTTAAATGCCTCTACATCGTATTGCCACTTTTTCTTGATCTCTTCGGCTGTTTTACCAGCAATAATATCTTTGCGGATATAATCTGTTCCAACCAATTTTTCGAAGAAAGAGGTGAAAAATTTCTCTCCCATATCCAGGTTATTATAGGCATCGATCAGATAGGAGAGGTCGAATTTGTTCTCCCAGATGAATGCGTTGGGAACTTCCCGCAGGTCCACGCCATGGCACTTTTTATTGAGTAGCGGAGGGTTCTTGGCACCCGGCACACTCCGTGGTGTGAACGAAAAGTCGGACCCTTTGTATTGCGGATGTCCATATACCTCAAACGGGAAGGGTGTGCCGCGTCCCAGGCTCATCACCGTCCCTTCAAAAAGACAAGTGGAAGGATAGAGATAGATAGAATGGATATTGGGCAGATTAGGAGATGGGGCAATAGGTAGCTCGTAAAGGGTCTGGTGGCTATAGTTTTCGCAAGAGACAACCGTTATATCACATACCCTGCCCTCCGGAAGCCATTTTTCGCCGTTGATCATCAACGCCAGCTCTCCCAATGTCATACCGTGTACCACCGGAATGGGTAGCCAGCCAACACCCGATTTATGTTTCATGTCGAGGATCGGGCCGTCCACGTAAAACCCGTTCGGATTGGGACGATCCAGAACGATCATTTTTTTTCCGTGCTCGGCACAAGCATCCATCAGCCGTGCCATACTGGCGTAATAGGTATAGAACCGAAGCCCCACATCCTGCAAGTCGAACAGTAATATATCCAACTCCTTCATCTTGTCGGCCGACGGTTTACCACTGCCGCCACCGTAAAGCGACCAGATGGGAATACCTGTCTTTTCATCTACTGAACTGGCTACATGTTCTCCTGCGTCGGCAGTACCGCGAAAGCCATGTTCCGGAGAGAAGATACCCACTATATTGAATCGGCACCTGACCAGCATATCCACCAGATGCTCATCACCGGCCATCCCCGTCTGGTTGGTCATCACAGCTATCCGTTTGCCCTTTAGCAGCGAAAAGTAACTATCTGTCAATTCAGCACCTACTCTGATTGGCGCTTCACTTTGAGCAAAAATAAAAGTGGATAAGAGTAAAATCGGCAGGAATAAATATTTTTTCATATGATTAAAACTATTTATTTTCAAATGTATCATATGGAACTCGCTTTAATCATCTTCTTGGCTGTAATGATTTAGATGCTCGTTTCATACGATTATTTTATTTTTTCTTGTTGGTGTATGGAACTCGCGATATTGACTCCGTCGATTACAAAGTAATTCATCATCTTGGGTGTAATGATGTTCATGCTCGTTTCATACGATTAAAATTATTGATTTTCAGATGTATCGTATGGAACTCGCATTTAATCATGAACTCGGGTGAGAACAGTTATCATGCTCGTTTCATATTATTGTAAAATTAGAGTCAAGAAAAAGCGAATACGCTGATTAGTTGATGTGCCAATCCCGATAACTTGTTCCGATGTGTCGGGATTGTTTTATTGGCATATGGACGCATTGATCATTCCGCTCTTGTTTTAGTGTATTTCTGCTGTTCATGTAGCCTGTCGAATTCCGACTCAAGTGAAAGCAATTCTTTTTTGAGCTCTGTCAGTCTGGAAAGTGCTTCCACCCGTTTTTCCTCTACGTCTTTCTTCGATTTCAGGGTCTGGCGAGCCCCTTCCAGCGTCATTCCTTTCTCTTTTACCAGATGATAGACGATCTCCACCTGTTGTATGTTCTCTTGGGTGTACTGGCGGGTGCCTCCGGCTGTCTTCTTAGGATTGATATTATCGAACTCCTTTTCCCAGAAACGTAACAGCGATACGTTGACTGCAAAATGATCGGCCACCTCCTGGATGGAGTAGAAGAGGCGTTTGTCGTTGAATTGAATTGGCTTCTTTCTCTTGCCCATGATAATCTATTTGTAAATGGAGCCGGTTGGCACAATTGACCGGATAAGTATTATCCATTTCAAAAATAGTGCTTTCAGCTATGAACGGCAAACTTTTTTTGCGATTATTCGTCGGTTTTTCTACCTATCACCTGTTCTTTTCACAATATAAATGATAGAACTCGATTGCTCTATCTGGTTGAGTGAACGTAAAAAACCCACCGTACCTACTCCAAATGCCCTGCCGTACCGGGTCAATAGGTTGCTCCCCCTGTATTTCTCACTTAGCAGGGAGATATAAAAAGCATCCAACGGCATACCTGTTTTTTGTGTGACTTTCAGACCGTGCTTGTCGAGTAGTCTCTCGACAGTTTCGGGAGAGAAATGCCAGAGATGTCGTGGAATATCGTAGGCTGCCCACAATTCTTTGTAAAATCTTGCATCGAAGGAACGGCAATTAGGAAGTGCGATTACGATGATTCCTTCCGGAGTAGTCATCTCCTTTATTTTATGGATAGTCTCATTGAGTTTCTCCAGATGTTCCAGTACATGCCACAGCGTTACCACATCGAATGAGTTGCTCCCTATTTCCCAGAACTCCTTTTCGTCTTTCAGGTTTAAACCGGTGCGGATGGTGGCGCTTTCCCGGGCTTTTTCATCTTTCTCTATGCCCGAAACAACCCATCCCTGTTCCTTTGCTGCCTGTAAAAAATAACCGGTGCCGCAGCCGATGTCTAGCAATCGGATGGGATTGACTGTGGCATGAGCAGCGACCAGATCAACTTTTTTTCTCAACATCCTTTTCCGGAAATAATGATATAGTTGGTTGATCAATCCTTTATCAGAGTCGGAGTGTGAGATATAATCCGGTGAATCGTAATATCTCCCAATAGTCTCTTCTGATGGGAAATCGTTGGTGAAAGCGAATCCACAGCGAGTGCAATGACACACAGGGAACACCTCGCCGCTTGAGAAACGGTCAATGGCATTAAAAGCTTTTTTCAAATCGTTGCTGCCACAAACAGGACAACTTGTAATGGTGATGATGGACATATTTTTGGATTGAGTCCAAAAATACGATTATTTCATGGAAAGACAAATTTTTTATTTTCCCTTTTTGGAAAATATTAGGGATAGTTGTGGTTATTATGCCTATTTTTGTACACTATCAAAAAGAGATAATACCCGGTATCACAAAATTTAAAGAATAAGACCTATGAACAAACGAGAATTTATCAAGTCTGCCGCTGTTATTGCGGGAGCATCGGTGGTCACTCCTCTCACTTCGGCTGTCGCATCTCCGGCTTCGACATCTGTATCACAAGCCAGGTCAAGTCAGGGAGTGAAAAAAGTAACTTTAAAGAAAAGTTTAGGGTTTGGAATGATCAACGAAGAGTTGTCATTGATCGACAAATTCAAACTTGTTAAAGATCTGGGCTTCCATGGGGTGGAACTCAACAGTCCGGTAGATTTTCCAATGGCGGAAATCCTCAGTGCGAAAGAGAAATCGGGAATTGAACTTCCGTCAGTTGTCAACAAGGACCATTGGGGTTCACCGCTTTCCGATCCCGATCCGGAGGTGAGGAAAAAGTGTATCCAATCGATGGCCACTTCGTTGCGCGAGGTAAAGGAACTGGGTGGTGACACCGTTTTGCTTGTCCCCGGGGTTGTCAACGAAAAGGTCTCGTATGAGCAGGCCTATATCAATTCTCAGCACTCTATCCGAGAATTGATCCCTTATGCCGAAGAGACCGGCATGCAGATTGCCCTGGAGAATGTGTGGAATAATTTTCTTATCAGTCCTGTGGAAGCCAAAAGGTTTGTCGACGAGATCAACCATCCGCTGGTGGGATGGTATTTCGATATTGGCAATGTGTTGCGTTATGGATGGCCGGAACAGTGGATCCGGACTTTGAACAGACGTATCATGAAGCTTCATATCAAGGAATACAGCCGTGAGTTGATGAACTCGAAAGGGTTGTGGGAGGGATTCAAAGTGGATCTGCTGAAAGGAGACAATAACTGGCCGGTAGTGATGCAGGCAATAAGCGAGATCGGTCACACAGGCGGATGGCTTACGGCAGAGGTGCCGGGCGGAAATAGGGATCATTTAAAAAAGATCTCCCTACAGATGGATGAGATTATTGGTTATCTGTAATTATATATGGTTTTCACTTACCTGCTTGGGGATACGAAGTTTTTCATGTAATTTTGCATCTTGTTCCGGACAGAGGGAGATGACAGGCTAAGAAATTGAGCGTGTGAATCTCTCTTGACGCCGGACAATTAATGCAAAACAGAAAATTTATATGATCACTTCCAAAGAGATTAGACAGTCGTTTAAAGATTTTTTCCAGTCGAAAGAACATCGCATCGTGCCTTCGGCTCCCATGGTGATAAAGGATGATCCCACGCTGATGTTTACCAATGCGGGTATGAACCAGTTCAAGGATATTATCCTGGGCAATGCGCCGGTGAAGTATCCACGGGTAGCCGATTCACAGAAATGTCTGCGCGTGAGCGGTAAGCACAACGATCTTGAGGAGGTGGGACATGATACCTATCATCACACCATGTTCGAGATGTTGGGTAACTGGTCGTTTGGAGATTACTTCAAGAAAGAGGCGATTGCATGGGCGTGGGAATACCTGACGGAAGTGCTTGGATTAGATAAAGGACGGTTGTATGTCACCGTATTTGAAGGAGCTGCTGAAGAGAATCTCGACCGGGATAACGAGGCCGCAGTTTATTGGGAAGAATACCTGCCCAAGGAACGGATCATCAACGGAAACAAACAGGATAATTTCTGGGAGATGGGAGATACAGGCCCTTGTGGCCCCTGCTCCGAAATCCATATCGATATCCGTCCCGAAGAGGAACGGGCTAACGTTGATGGATTGTCGCTGGTGAACCAAAATCACCCACAGGTAATCGAGATATGGAATCTGGTATTTATGCAGTATAACCGTAAGGCAGATGGTTCATTAGAGCCGCTTCCGGCGAGAGTGATCGATACCGGAATGGGTTTTGAACGACTCTGTATGGCAGTTCAGGGTAAACTGTCGAACTATGATACCGACCTGTTTCAACCGATAATCCGAAAAATGGGAGAGATCTGTAACACGCTTTATGGTGAAGATCCCGCGAAAGATGTGGCAATGCGTGTAGTGGCCGATCATCTGCGTACCATCGCTTTCTCCATTACCGACGGACAGCTCCCTTCGAATGCCAAAGCCGGCTATG
>JBAYRG010000024.1:0-17581 GCA_041676805.1 Proteiniphilum sp. | reverse complement strand
CGCAGGCTTGGCTGCATCATCGCTTTCAAAATAAACTTCACGCTCTCCCGAACCGAGGTAGAGTGCTTCTTTGTAGTCAAGCTCAAATACCGTCTCTCCCACCTTTACTTTTCCTTTGCCTCCTACGTTAAAGATACCCAGCTCGCGGCGGCATAAAAAGGAGGGCTGCTTCAGCGGGTCTATCGCTTCCAGGTGCAGCGGTTCATTTACAGGCATCGCTCCGCCCACAACCATACGGTCGTACATTGAGTAGACCATATTCACTTCGTCAGGAGCAAATAACTTCTCTATGAGAAAATCCTTTCGCAAACGTTGCGTGTCATAAGATTTCACATCTTCGGGATGTGCTGCCCAACGTAATTGATAATTTGTCTTCATATCTTTGTTGTACTGATTTCCGCACCGGCGTAAAAGCTATAGTTATTTAGCATATATGCGGATTTCTTGTTAATAATTTGTTTTTACAATTTCCGTCTTGAATAATATCGGCCGGCTAAAATCGCTGTCCATTTTTTGAGGAAGTTGGTAAACATTTCCTTTCCGGTCACAGAAATATAATCTGGACTCGGATGGTTGGCGTCCGTGTCCATCCGCCCAAAAAGCGTAAAAGTCGGGATGGACTGGAATCGGACGTCGGGCGTAGGTGTGATTATATTCACTCTCTTTTGTCAATACTTTCAACTTTTTCCATGTTTTTCCCTGATTCCTGCTTTCCCACATTTCCATTTCCCCACCGGTATTATAAGGCTGGGGCCCCATATTGGTGGGAGCGACCACTCTCCATCGTCCTTTTTTATCTGCATAAATCGATCCTGCGTCATAGTTATTACCAGCGGGAGTGAAGGGATTGATGACCCATTTTTTCCCGGACCACCAGGCGGTATTCCACATCCTGGGTCCGTCTTCGGGACCAGGCATCGGCCCCTTACTGGTAATATAAAGGATAATAGGTCGTCCTTTACCGTCGAAATGCAGGTCGGCTACATACACATTGCGCTCTTCCGTGTCGTAGTCATGTACCAACGCCGTATTGGTAACTTCTTTGAGAGGTAATTCTATTGGAGACCCATCTACGGTTGTCCAGGTTTTACCAAAATCATTTGACTGGAGGTAGTACAGGTTAGTACGGAAGTCCAATCCTCCTCTGACAGGCCGGTTGGGATGGTAATTAAAGGCAGTTCCGATTCGTTTTCCCTGATTGCCACTGGTCTGGTATTGTCCCTGATGCAGTAAGGACAAATCTTTCCATTCCGACCATTCCATTCCATCTTTACTTGTCATCCACCCGATTACTCGTCCCCCTACTTTTTCGTAATGAGTGAACAGCCCGGTGAAACCTTCTTCGGGCGAATAATATATTTGCAGATAAGAAAAATTATCCATCGGCACCTTTTTCCCATTCACGATTTTCGTAGCTGGTATGCGTACAAATTCTGTAATGTCATAAGGTGCCTTACTCTTATGGATAAATGAGGGTCGGCCGGTTCCATGCGAGGTGGAGAAGATCCATATATAACCCTCTTTATCCACCTGCATCACCGGATTATCGTGTGCATCGTTGGTCGCTTTATCCAATACAACTGTCGGACGTGGCACCATTCCCGTCTTGTGGTCGAAATAGGATACCATATGCAATAAGGTTTCTCCGGTTTCATCGGTTCCTCCGTAGCAGAAAAATGTTTTATCGACCGCTTTCACATACACGGAGAATGGATAATGATTGGTCGGGTATGTGCCCAAACCGCCACTGTATTTGTAGCGATATTCATTCTTCACCGGCCCGGATTGTCCCGCACCTGCAATGTGATACCAGATACCCCGGTATCCGTCTGTTGGCTGGTTGATTAATTTTGCTTTACCGTAAATTTCAGTCTGTGCTGTAGTTGTACTGACTGTAAAAATCAGTGCAATCAATAAGAGATGTCTTTCTAATTTCATTTTGTCAATTGATTTTTATTTTTACAATAGGGACTCCCAGTTGGAAGTCAGATAGGCTATCGTAACCTTTTTCAGTAATTCTGTATTGTTATCTCTGAGGCAGTGGTCTTGTAAATCCTTAAAAATATAGTATTGCAACCAGTAACCGTTGTGGTATTTATCTCTTACGGATGTTCCTTGTTTCAACTTGGCGTACCAGCTTGTATTGACTCCATTTTTTTCGGCGACAGCCACTGCATGATGGGCCTGGTTCCATAGACCTTGAGACATATCCTCTTTAAGTTTTAAATAATCCTTATACTCAAAATCGGCCGGATCGTATAATTGGCAACGATCGTCTATGCCCAGTTCTATCAAGCTGATGGACTCCTCGAACTGATGATCGCCATCCATATCGTATTCAATCAGGTCTATAAACCCGTTATTGTCTGTGTCGGAATACTTAACTGTTGCAAAGATTTTCGGTTCTCCGGGTTTCCATGTCCGGTTATAGCCTTGGTAGTATTTGGCCTGTTGGTCAATCCGCCAACAACCCCATTCTGCTCCGTAGAGATGTAACCTGCCATCAAACTTGCTGATGTATAGCTTTCCACCTCCGGAGTTGTCCAAATCCCATTCACCTCTGTCCCCGGACGAATCCGATTGTGGATGATTGTCGATGCCTCCTTTGTTGTGTCCTATCTTGAATGGATCCAATGGATCCAGAAACTCCACTCTTTCCCAGCGGTGACAGTCATCATCCTCATCATACACGAAATAGACTTTATTCCATTTTCCTTTTTTAAAAATCAGGTCGGGAGTTTGGTCATGATCCGGATAGATCAATTCTTCAAGATGTCTCCACCGTGGATCGATAAAGAAGGAATCGGCTTCGGCAAGACCTTTGAAGTTCGGGAGAGGTTGGATAAAATCGGCATAGTCAAACCCTTCACCACGAAATCCCAGCGTGAAGTCGAAGTCGAATTCGTGACCGGTTCCGTTATCGTTGTCCAGGTCCACTGCGATCGATACCCAGTCCATCTTTCCGGAGAAATACATTGTTTGTGGGTTTACCGTTTTTGTGGAGTCGTTGAAATAGCGGGGAGAATCCACCAGTCGAATGGCCATTTCGGTCAAGCCATCGTTGTCCGGATCGTAAAAAAGGAAGGGGTTTTCCCAATTAAATCGTAGATCATCCATCCGGTTGGTAGCAGCATGCACCTTCAGGAAAAGGCTTTTTCCGCTGTAGTCTTCTATGAAGTCGGAAGTGCCACTGAATTCCCACGCCTTCAATTGAAAGGTATTCCAGTCGATATAGTTGAACACCTGATCACCATCTGTATCCATCACCCACATATAATGTCCATGCGGCCATACTTTTTCATCTTCTGTTTCCGGATATTCAACTATTAATTGCATGTCGGCAATTCCATCACCGTCGGTATCGCACCATTTGATGATCAAGTCTCCTAAACCGCCGTAAAAACCATCCTTGTTACGGTCGATAAGCAGACAGTCGCTGTCGGTATCTCCTTCCAGGTCGCCGTATTGCATATCGTCGTCATCATCAATCCAGAGGATGGGTGTATTGTTGGTTGTCACACTCTTGATCGCGTCGGGATCGCCGTCTCCGTCAAAATCGATATATTCAACCTGATAACCCAGGGGTGGGGGAGAAAGCCTGTAGGGGATAATCGGAAGATTCTGGTTCCAATAGCCGTTCTGTTGCCCGAAGACGAACAACGGAACGATCATCAGAATCAGGCAGATTGTTTTCTTCATAGCAAATTATTTTTTTGGTAATTTGATGACTTCGCTGCCGGCAAGCAGAAATGCTCCTGTTCCGTATACTTCCCAACTGGCTTCAGAGAAATTTTTCTGTGGATCTCCTCCTATCGGCTGTACCCAGCCTACGCGCCCTTCTTCATTCACACAACCGTTCAAACTCACCCATGCTTTTTTTACCGCAGGCAGATATTTCTTTTTGTCTAATAATTTGTTGTTGATACCCCATGCGAGTGCATAACAGAAAAATCCCGAACCACTTACTTCTCCACCGGGATAAGACGCTGGATCGAGTAGGCTGGCTCTCCACAAACCATCTTGCTGTTGAAGCCCTACAATCCTGTCAGCCATATCCTTGTATATTTTCTCATAAAACGGACGTTGTGGGTAATCGGCGGGTAAATCCTGCAGGATACGCACCAGACCACCCATCACCCAGCCATTGCCGCGTGACCAGAAAATCCGCTGGCCATTTGCCTCTTTACGACCGCTTCCGTCGGGCTTAAGGACATAATTCAAATCCCTGGCAAAGAGACGTTCTTCCTGGTTGTATAAGAGATCATAACATTCTTTGAAATAGCGATCATTATGAATCAGATACTCTTCGTTTCCGGTAGTTTTCCATAGCTTTGTCATTACCGGTGGAGCCATAAAAAGGGCATCGCACCACCACCATTTAATGACATCGACTTTGCCTTTCGTCGGGTAGGGATTTGTCATGAAGCGGGCGATGGTGTCGATGGTCGGCCGGAGCATCTCTTCTTTTTTCTCTATCTGGTAAAGATCGATATATGTTTGAGAAATAGTTACATCATCGGCATGCCAAAACCGTTTGTGAGGTTCCCATTTTGTTTTTTCTCCCAATTCCATTAAGGCATTGTAAATGTTTTCCGACTTTGTAGTTTCCCAAGTCGCGAATATACCGGCATAAAATGCTCCATTTGTCCAATCCCTTATATGGTGTTTTGGATTTTTTAACTGCCACTCGGCGGCCTTGAGCATGGTTGATTCGATGTACTTTTTATCAAAATACATACTATCGAATTTGTCATTTGAGTCTTTTTTTGTAGCGCAGGAAAAAAGAATACCCCCTCCACAAACAAGAAATAATAGCAAATTGATTTTTCTCTTCATAATCATTTAATTAAAATTTTGATGAGTTTTTATAAGTAATTCTATTCAAAATAGGTGATAAAATTCAAAAAATAAGGAATTTTATTTAGAAAAACGAAATATTTCATTTTTTGCTTAATTGAAGCAAAACACATCTGAGAGATTTCCCAAAACCTCTCAGATGTGTTTTGCATTAGCCTGCCGGTTTTTATTGATAAGGTGTCCTTGCAACATCTTTCTCCAGGAATTTATCAAAGCTGTAGGTTTCACCGGCTATGCTTAGTATTCTTTTTACGATAAGCTCCCTGCTAATGGCATTGAAGTATTTGATCCCATTTACCATTGAACTGGTTTCCTCACTCCGGTATATGTTGGATTTATAACCATAAGCCCCCTCGTGGACACCTGGACGGACATAACCCTGTCTGCCAATGAAATGAGACCACCTTATCTGTCCGGGGTCTCTGGTCAAATCTACATTCAACAGTCTTCCCGCTTCCCATGCTTGGCGTAACAGGTTTTCTTCAGATGGGGATATCGAGCCTGTAACTGAGCTGCTTTCGTCTGCCAGCAGTCCAAAGCCGAACCCTCCTGCTTGCCGGATTACGGCATTGGTGAAATCGGTATATACACTCTGGGTGTAATTCCTGTATACCGGTACAAGGGAGATGCTTCTGCGATCATTGGAAACATAGGTATAACCGCCCTCTCTCCTTTTATTCAGGATGACGATGGTCGCCATATCCGATAAAGCCACGTCATCCACCTCCGGTATGTATTTTGTATATTGATACACTTTGGATGTGGTGCAGGTGAGGGTACTGCCTGTGAAATTTGATTCGAACACTGTGTTGATTCTGATGGATTTATCCGATTCGGAAACACCCGTGTCCTCCGAATAGGCCGCCACTTTCCAGACGTCGAAATATTCCTGGTATGATTTATAGGGTTCCACGGAGAAGAATGCCGAAACGACCTCTTCCACATACCTGTCGAACAAGCCGCCATAGGCAAAATCGGCCTGTTGGAACCCGTCACCTGTTATGGCCAGGCGTACGGGTTTTGATTCTGAGGTATGTTGCTGTATTCGGACAGCTTCCCCATCGGCATAAAATGTTTTTTCGCCTGTTGTGAAACTTTGGACATCACTTACACGTGTTTGGCTTCCCTTGGTTGCGGTGATCCTCCAATAATAACCGGTATGGGGTTTCAATATGGCTTTGGGAACTAGGGACTCTTTGCCCTTGGAGGCTGTGATGGTTGTCCATGAGGATTGATCCGTGGAATATTCCAGTTTGTATGTTCCGTCGGGTAATAACACCGAATTATACCATTGAAACTCGGGGGCGCAACTAATACCAGTCGCTCCGTCTTGAGGATACACCAGTATGGGATCCGCGGGTGTGTACTGGGTGGCGGTTTCAGTATAAAAAAGATCCGGAGATTGTTCACTCGGCATATATACACTTCTGTGCGTGAATTTTTCATTGGAATAATCATCAATCACCACCGTTGAAGTGCCTTTCGGGACGGAAATGGTTTTTTCCGTCTGGTCGGTAGATGAGACGTAGGTGATTTCCTGATTGTGATATTTATCCAGAGATTCCGACGATTTGAATGCAATCGTGAGCTTGTTGCCATCCAGCGCGATACTGTTGATCTGGCGGAGGGTCAATCCGCTTTCGTATAACTCCCCGTAAGCCATCCCGAGGGCTTCGACCGTCATGGAATGATTCCCTTCGTTGTCATAGGTGGTGAAGTTAAACGTATAGTTGCCTTCCACCAGATTTTCTATCAAGAGGGTTGTGTCATTGCTGGACGTGATTGGTTTTTCCATACTTTCCTTATCATTCAGCCAGGTGACCTTCACCGTTGTAACGCGGGGATCGGTAAGTGGTTTCCATGTGACCAATATCCTGTTTTTTCCGGGATAGGTTTTCACCGAATCCAGTTTGGCATTATAGACTATTTGTCCATCTTTTAAGAATTCGGAATAATATTTGTCCATGTCGTCGCAAGACCACCAGAGAACGAGGAGACAGATTATCGTAAAAATGTAGCGGACAATATTATAGGGTTTAAATAGATTTCTCATATTGTTGTATTTTTAATCATTATTCTTCAACCGGGATTCCGTAAAATTGCAATTCGGAGCAAGACCAGTAATTCTGGTCACCCCAAGTGGAGAGCACTTTATAGCGGAGATACCGGTAAGGAGGCGTATCTTCGGGGATATCGAAATTTTCCCCGTTCAGGGCAGTCTGACGGTCTAAATCCGTACTGTTCGCGTTACCCGGAGCCACCTCTCCCGAAGGTCTTTCCGATAGGTAAGAGTCTATCAATGTCCAGGTGTCATAAGCACCGTCGGCAGAAGGATTATTACTACCCCAAAGCTCGAATGTTTTCGGGTGAGTGAAATCATACAACTGGGCATAAGTCACAGCATCTCGACCTGATCTGGGCCAGAAGACAATGCGGCTAAGCATGAATGGTCGCCCGAGATCGATGGATATGCTGCTCGGCAATCCGGCATACGGTATAGTGGTCTTAGGATTCTGAAAAAAGAAATAGGCTCCTGAAGAGGGGAACGGGGCTTTTGTATTCCCATCCCACATCGTCGTTACTTCTCCTGCGCCGGGAGCTCCGGTGTGATATACTTTTTCATTGACGAGAGGATATTCGTAGGTGAGGTCCGTGGGTAGCGGGTAGCTTTTTATCAAACTTAAATCCGCCAATTCTTCATAGAGCGGGGTGGCAGTTATTGTGACTGTGTCGGATACATTCTGCCAGCGGTCGCGGCAAACAATGGCGAAAGTTTGTTCAACCGCCTCTAAATTACGGACATAAAATGTGCCAGTTTTCAAGTCGGTATACAGTGTCTCATATTCCTGCCATTTGTCTAATTCGTTTTTTCCGAAAAAAGCAATTTGAAGATATGCCTTGGTGGGATTTTCATAAATTGCCTTTACCCCGCCAAAGATCGGGTTCACTTTCAGGTTTTCGGCCACAGCCTTGAAGGGCGGTTTGGTAGGAGAAACCGTGATAACCACGGGATCCGACTTGATTTCCGAAAAACTGACACTGTAGATGGATACGGGGTAGTCGATCGCATCGGTAAATCCTTCCAAAGTAAGCGTGGAAGAAAAAAATGAGGCTTTTGTTTTAGTTTCTTTCCCGTTAATTTCGTAAACAGCCTCTATGTAATTGATGTTATCGTCTTTGGGCAGTTCATATTCAACCAACGCAGCGCCGCTGATGTTTTGAATTTGTTTTACCGTGATGGGAAGCGGTTTATCCTTACTTTTCCCGATAGGATCGTTCATGTCCGCTCTACCATCGCATGACACAATCATCAAAAAAATGAAGGATAGAAAAGCTAAGAGAAGTTTATTATTCATATCGTGTTTATTCGTTAGAGTTAATAACCATAATTTTGAACCAAATTTTCGTTCTTTTGCATCTCGACAGTAGCAATGGGCCAAAAATAATCTTTCATGTTGAAGACTGGTTGTATCAATGTAACTGGCACATAATAAGTCTCTTCTGTACGGCCATATACATACCATCCGGTGATGGGTTTGTTCATTTCCACATAGGCGGTTTTCCACCTGCGGAGATCCCAATATCCCTTGCCTTCGAAAGCTAACTCGATGGTACGCTCTCGCTGGATGATTTCTCTTCTTCCCGCTTGAGTTTCGGGTTTCTGTGGGTTTTTGGAGTAAATACTCCAGCTCCATTCCACACTATTCAGCCCCGCCCGTTCGCGTACCCTGTCCACATATTCCAACACATCTTCTTTTGCTCCTCCCGCTTCGTTCAACGCTTCCGCATAGAGCAAATAGAGATCTGCCAGCCGAATAATCGGCCACGCGTAGGGTTTGGCGGAGGCGGACGTTCCGGAGGCGACGACCGTTTTGTAGTGATTCAGTTTTTTTGCTGAATAGCCTGTCAGGTTGTGTCCGTTCAGCCAGGAACTCCCTGCCGATTGTCCCAGTTTCATTTGGGCATAAAGCGGGTTATCCTCGTTGAGAAAAGATGATCCGAACCATACATTGCCGTCGAATACCATATCGGCGTAAAAACGGGGCTCGCGGTCGAAATTCAATCCCGCTGTCGTGTATCCTTCCTTGATGTAATACTTTTCTTTCGACGTGGCAGCCCTTAAATTGTAGATATTGTCCATGTTGTAGGTGATATCCTCGTCAATGGGCACCCCGTTTTTAGAGTAAAATTTCTGTACGAATTTCAAGGGGACATTCATTTTGGCGGTATAAGTGCCGCTTGTTGATTCACCGACCAATGCCCTTGGCCAGTTATAGGCGGAGATTGTGCTTCCTCCTCCTGTCCAACTGTTGGGATTTGCCCAGATGATCTCTTTGTTCCAGTTTTCGGTGACTGCCCCTCGGATACCCAGCTTCACCCGGGTTTCATCCGAGATGTCCATGCTTTCGTCAAACAGGTAAAGGCTATGCCCCAATGCCTCCACAAAATCAATCGCCTCTTTGCATGCGTCGGCCGCTTCCACCCATCGCTCGAGTTTTTCGGTATCTGTTTTTTCTGGGTTGAAGATGGCCACCCCGCGGTTATCCTTGATATCGATGTAATCGGTGTTTCCGTTGAACAGAGGACTTGCCCGGATAACTAGCACATAGGCTTTAAGGCTCATGGCAATCCCTTTTGTTATTCTGCCCAATTCTTCCACTTCATTGGTAATCTCTTCGGGGACAAAATCATTGTCGATGACCTCATCCAGCAGGTCCCGGATATAATCGAAGCACTCGTCCAATGTGTTCCTGTAGACTTTACTTTCTTCTATGGAAACACCTACCGACAGGTTTTTATCCTTTATATAGATAGGTCCATATTGGCGTACTAACCAAAAATGATAATAGGCTTTCAGGAACTTGACCTCTCCAATCCATCTTTGCCGTTCGTCTTCATCCATATCCGGGACGCGATGAATATTCTCCAGAAAAATATTGCAATCACTGATTCCCTGATACAAGGATGCCCCGGCGCTGTTTAAATTGCCATATCCTCTCCATGCGTCGGCTTGTGGCGAATCGGCCGTCTGTCTTCCGTATTGGATCAAGCGTCCGATTGCTCCTAACGAGCCATTTGAATTGATGTCGTCGGTGGCGCAGAAGAAATCTTCTCCTGCCGTCAGCCCGGGATTGGAGGTGATATTTCCCTGCCTCGGCATATAAGCGAAACAGGTAAACAGGTATTTTTCCGCCGAATAGCGTGAGGAAAAAGCATTGTCTATGGTCGCGATTCCGTCAGGAACAATGTCCAGATAATCATTACAGGAAAGAAAACTGCCCACCAGCGCCAACAATGCGACAATTATTGTTTTTATATATTTTTTCATCATATTCCAATGTTAAAAAGTTATGTTTAGTCCAATATTGTAGACGCGTTGAATGGGGTAGTTGAGCGCGCTATTGCCCTGTTCCACATCCCATAAGTCGAATTTGCTCCATGTCAATAAATTTGTGCCGCTCAGATAGATACGTAAATTGTTTACCCCATATTTTCGGGTCAGTTGCTTTGGGAGCGTATAACCGAATTCCGCCGATTTCAACCGTAGAAAAGAGCCGTCGCGCATAAACCAAGTACTGGTTTGCGCGTTATTGTTCACGCTCGAGGTAGATAAACGGGGCCAGAGGGCATAGATGTCGCGACTCTCTTCGCTCCAGTAACTCTCCGCGATAAATTTCGGCAACTGGTTTACTCCATACATTCCATTGGTTGCGTTGCGGTTGAAAAACGGTGACATTTCGGTATAATTGATCCAGAACGATTCATTGGCAAGCCCCTGGAAAAAGAGGGAAGCATCGAAACTTTTCCATCCGAAAGAGGCGCCGAACCCGTACACAATTTCAGGTGTGGTCGGATAGCCGACCGGCACCTGGTCCAATGAGGTGATTTTTCCATCGCCGTTTACATCCCGGTATTTGATGTCTCCCGCCATATAGGTGCCGAATTGGGTGGGAGAATTGGCCACATCATTCTCGTCAATAAACAACCTTTCGGCAATATATCCCCAAGTTTGGTTTATGGGATAACCCACCCGCGACTTCCACCACTCCGTTTCATAATACAATTCATCGTAGATAGAATACTTGCCGCGGGCAAACGTAAAGTTCCCCATCAGTTGAAGCCATATGTCTTTGTTGATGGATTTGTTCCATTTGATGTCGATATCCACCCCGTATGCCTCCGCTTTGCCCACATTGGCTTTTGGTGTCACCCATAACCCCATGGTGGAGGGTATATTGGAGCGTGTCTGCAAAATATCCGAACGCTTTTCGGTATAATATTCCGCGATAACCGTAAAGCCGTTTTTCAGTTCCAATTCCAATGCGAGGTTTGTTTTTTCTGATCTTTCCCACTTGATGTCAGGATCGGAATAGCGTCCTATGGAAATACCATTGTTACTGTAGCCCCTTTCAAGACCAAAAGACTGGCTTAAATTGGTGTTATTCATATTGATTTCCGATAAATACATAAAACGATCCCCGATATCGTCGTTTCCCGCAACGCCGTATGTAGCTCTCAGCTTAAGCAGGTTGATATGTTTGTCGAATTTGGAAAACCAAGATTCGTTGGATATGTTCCAAGCGATACCTCCTGAAGGGAAAAACCCGAAGCGGTTGTTCTTGGCAAACCGTTCTGAGCCATTATATCCAAAATTGAACTCGAAAATGTAGCGGCTGTCATAGCCGTAGGTAAACCGGCCAGCTAGCCCGACATTCCTGTAGGGTAAAGAGTTTATTACCGTTCCCGCTCCCAAAGATTCGTTATTGCGCAACTGATAGACAAGCATTCCACTCATATTATGTATATCGGCGAACGTCCTATTATAATTGATTGCCGCTTCAACATACATATTGGCTGTAGGTACTCCTATCCCGCTGGTATAGTTGAGATAGTCCGTTGCCTCATCGGGGTTCAGATTGTAGATAGAATAGGTGTTTTGAAGCCTGTCATAAGATCCCAATCCGTACCAATAGGGATTATAATAACGGGAAATAGAGTGATTGGATTTACGTAATACGTTGAATAACGCACGGGCATTTAATCCCTCCGTAATAAAATTCAGGTCTTGCGTAATCTCAAATTGGGCCGAAATATTGGAGGCACCCCTTTCCTGATAACCCTTCACCATTTCGGCATAGGGATTAATGTAATAGGTGTTGCTACCACGTTGCACGTTTCCAAACATGATGTGATTGGTATATTGATGTTGTTCATCTACGGGATAGTAAGCCGGGAACAAAACCGGGTTACTTCGCATAATAAGGGAATACATTTGTGAACCACTGTAAACGGACCCTTTGTAGTCGGTGAATGTTGCATTGAAGCGGGTGGCTATTTCGGTGGTTTTGGTCGGTTTTAACGTAATGTTTGACCGAAGCGCGACCACATCATTGGAAATGCCACTATTGAAGTTATTGCGTTTATCGTTTTTGAGTATTCCCGAATCATGAGTATATGCCCCTGTGACAAAATAATTCACCAATTCACCGCCACCACTGAGGCTCAGGTTTACCCGCTGGTTCATGGTGTGATTCTTCAATAGTTCACGTTGCCAGTCGGTTGACGGGTAAATATAAGATCCTGATCCCGGGACGGTATTGTATATTTTGTCGTCTGAGTAGAGTTGTTGGCCCAAAGGTTCGCGCGTTGTGATGGCTTCGTTGTGCATCTTCATGTAGGTGATAGGGTCGGCCAACATCAATTTTTTGGTAGGGGCTGAAATGGAGTTTTCAACACGGACGGTTATTTTAATCTTGCCTGCTTCTCCCCTTCTGGTCTTTACCAGGATAACACCATTGGCACCGCGTGCGCCGTAAAGTGCCGTGGCCGTAGCATCTTTCAAGATCGAGAAGCTTTCGATGTCGTCGGGCTGCAAATTCGCCAAGTCAGTCGATGTGAGTTCGATATTGTCAATCAAGATAAGAGGGTTCCTATTCGTGCCGAAGGTTGTAATCCCCCTGACGAAAAAATCGGCGTTATCCGCTCCGGGCTCTCCTGTCCGTTGAAAGGCGATTACCCCGGCGGCTCGTCCGGCCAATGCCGTTGTCAGGTTACTTGAAGGGACTTTGAGTTCTGATGGTTTTATTGTGGTGATAGCGGCTATCATGCTCTCCTTTTTTTGTTTTCCGAAGGCTACCACCTCGAATTCCTCCAATTCGCTAATCGCCGGCGCCATTACAATATCAAAAGCTGTCTTATTGCCGACAACCACTGTTTGTGTTTCCATCCCGAGAAATGAAAATACCAATTTATCGGAAGAGCTCACTTTAATTTCAAAAGTCCCATCCAAATCGGTAATGACTCCTCTTGGAGATTTGTCAACCATAACACTGACACCTGGCAAAGGCTCGCCGGTTTCTGCTTCTATTACTTTTCCCCTCACCGTGACCTGCTGTTGGGTAATTTCTGTGGTGGATACTGCTGTTAGATCGTTCTTGGGTACAACTACTGACTTTTTAGAGATTGCGATTTGCCTGTCCGAAATCATGTATTGGATATCGGTCGACGCAAACAATCTATCAAGGATAATGCGTATATTTTCACTTTTAGCATTGATGGATACTTTCTTATTCAGATCCAGCGCATCTTCATAAATAAAAATAAATTCACTACTTTCCTCAATCTCATGTAGAACCTCCTTGATACTTTTATCTTTCAGACGAAGAGATAAAATGGTCGATTGAGAGTAACTATTCAGGGCATAGCTGAGATTTATTCCCAGAATTAGAAAAAGAAAGGTAAACTTCATCCTTATCAAAAATGAATTTTTTTGATGTAAATTCTTATAAATGTAGTACATTTGCATTTAGTTCTTAATTTAGTTATTGAAGTGACTTGTTAATTACTACTTGGTGGCCTGATAGTTGCAATATCAGGCCCCTCTTTTTAATTGACTGTCAATCTTTTTCCATAGGCATTCAGGGTTTATAAGTTACAGAATATATATCGTTCTCTTTTGTATGTTCTATAGGTACAATATATTGTAGAACGTGTAATACATCATTCAGGTTATCCTTTAGATCCAGTTTTCCATTGCATTTTAACTTGGCCGCTCTTTCATCTACGGCAATTTCTTTTCCGTAATACCTGGATAGACGGGTCAGGATAAAATCTAATCTCTCACTGTCACAGATATATATACCGTTAATCCAGGAAATATAGTTATCTACGTTGACAGCTTTGACAGTCTCGTTGGTATTTGTTACTTCATACATTTCAGCCGGCTTCAATAAGATTTCATCTTTGGATGTGTCGGAGGAAATTTTGACAGATCCCGATTGCAGCACTACTCGTTTTTGCTCGTCTGCATGATAAGCTTGCACGTTGAATCGTGTTCCCAGAACCCGTACATTCATATCACCGGTCTGCACGATAAACGGCCTCTCATGATCCGGTTTTACGTCAATATAGATCTCCCCATCAACGAATATTTCCCGCTTATTGGCTGTAAATGTAGAAGGATACACTAACCTTGTGCCGGAATTGACCCATACTTGTGTGCCATCCGCCAGGGTCAGGAAAGATCGTTTTCCTTTGGGGATGACCAACTGGTTAAAATCGGCTATCTCTTCTTTTGAAATCTCCTGTTCTGCTGTCTCAGGAGTAATAGTTGTTGAAGTGATCTTTACAGAAGTGGAATCGTACTGTATAACAGACTCCTTATCCGGTATTGAAATGACTTTATTGTCTGATACAAATAGCTGTGTTTCTGTGGTTTCAAAAACAGGTATATTGTTATGGGCAAACTCTCTTATACCGTTGTCGGTGCTGCTTTTCTCCGTTAACTGAAAGTTGATATACAGTAATAGGGAGATAGTTGCCGCAACAGCTGTGGAAAAAATAAAGAGTCTTCTGTTCTTTAACTTCCGACGTTTGTTGGATGCCTGAATATGACGCCATATCGTATACACATCTTCTGTATTCAGCTGATCTTTATTCAACTCCTTGATGCATCTGATAGCCTTGTTGTATTCCCTGTTATCTTTTGGAGATTGCATCCAGAAAAACTCCGTCTCCTCTGTAGGTCTTAGGACAGACTTTATAAAAAAGTCGTCCTGAAGAAAGTCTTCAAATCGGAAATTTGTGTAATCTATATGCTGTTTGTCGATTCCCATGATGTATGCTTTATATTAATATAATGCATGACCATCATTTTTTTAATCACTTTTTGAATAAAATTGTTTTATTTTTTTTATTGCGCGGTAGATGATATTTGCAACCGATTGATAATCCATATTTTGCTGTTCTGCGATTTCGTTCAATGAAAGTCCCTCCACGTATCTGTAATAGACAATCTCTTTTTGTCGGGCTGTGATGATCGACCAGATATTGTCGACAACAGCCTTTTGCGCTATTTCTTCTTCGGAACTTATTATCTTGTCGATTACTGTATCGCCATCGGTTAAATCATTTTCATCGATAGATTTCTTAAACCGGTTATAAGAGTTTTGTTTCCGGAATGCCATCAGGATGGCGTTTTTCAATGCAGAAGTCAGGTATCGCCTGATATTATTGGTTGTCCCGAGATTTTTCCTGTTTTCATGTATATGCATAAAAACGTCATGGATGCAATCTTTCACCAGATCTTCATGGGGTGTCAACGTGAGGCCATAGGTGAAAAGTGTCTGGGCGTATTTCCTGTATATGAATTCGTATGCGCGGTCATTGCCTGCAAGGAATTCATTCCAGATAAAAATATCATCTTCCGTATTGTACACTTCTTAAGTTGCTATCTGGCTATTTCTGACGGGAAATATCGGTTTGCTTGAATACAAAGAAATAAATTAAATTTTAAAAAGAGAAATTATTCCATCGGTATGAAACCGTTTTAACAAAAAAAGCCTATATTTGTGCGAATAAAATTCTTGCAATCATCATTGACTAACTTTTAATAAAACAAATCTATGGATAAACCTTATGTGATAGGTATTGATGTGGGCGGTACGAACACCGTTGTTGGCATCGTGGACAAGAGAGGACAGATATTGAAGAGTGGTAGCATCAAGACGGGAAAGCATCCCCAGGTGGAAGATTATCTGGATGAGTTGACCGGCCTGATTGAAGATCTTACCGAGGGAACAATCACCAAGGATCAAATCAAGGGTATTGGTGCGGGAACGCCGAATGGTAACTATTTCACCGGCAGTATTGAATTTGCTCCTAATCTCCCTTGGAAAGGGGTGATCCCTTTTGCCCAGTTGTTAGAAGACCGGACCGGTATTCCTGTGGCGCTTACCAATGATGCCAATGCGGCAGCCATTGGAGAGATGACTTATGGGGCTGCCCGCGGGATGAAAGATTTTATCGTGATCACACTGGGTACAGGTGTGGGAAGCGGTATTGTGGTGAACGGACAACTGGTGTATGGCCATGATGGCTTTGCCGGTGAGCTTGGCCACGTGATCATGCGCAGGCACAACGGCCGCATGTGTGGTTGTGGTAGGACAGGATGTCTTGAAGCCTACTCTTCGGCAACTGGTTTGGCCCGTACCGCGCGCGAATACCTGGAGCTGAAACCCGACACACAGACGCGCCTCCGTAATATCCCCGCTGAAGACATCACCTCCAAGGATGTATTTGACGCGGCTATGGCAGGCGATGAGCTGGCGAAGGAAATCTTCAAGTTCACCGGAGAGATGTTGGGTGAAGCATTTGCTGATTTTGTGGCTTTTTCAAGCCCCGAAGCGATCATCCTTTTCGGAGGCCTTTCCAAAGCGGGTAATCTCATTATGGACCCTATCCGGGAAAGTATGGAGAAGAATATGCTGCCTATCTATCGGAATAAAGTGAAACTGATGTTCTCCGACCTGAAAGAGAGTGATGCGGCCGTATTGGGTGCAAGCGCGCTCGGCTGGGAAGTGAGAGAGTGACTCGGAAACAATCATTTTATTTGTATATAACTCAGCTCCGGATTTTTCCGGGGCTGTTTTTTTCAAATTTATACAAAACTAACAAGTGGATTGACAAAAAAGAGCGATAGATTTTATACCTTTGTACTCATTTTAAAAATAACGACTTAAACGGAGGCATAATGTCAAAAAAAATTCAAACAGCCCTTATTTCGGTTTACCACAAAGATGGGTTGGAGGAAATACTTCGGGAATTACATAGTTTACGGGTTAAATTTATATCTACCGGTGGCACGCAGGAGTTCATACAATCCTTAGGTTATGAGTGCGAGGCGGTGGAAGATGTCAGCAGTTATCCCTCTATTCTGGGTGGAAGAGTGAAAACGCTTCATCCGAAAATTTTTGGCGGCATCCTTTACCGACGGGATAACGAAAGTGACAAGAAACAGGTGAAATCGTATGATATCCCTTCTATCGATCTGGTTATTGTCGATTTATATCCTTTTAAGGAGACAGTTGCAGCAGGTGGCACGGAAGAGGAAATTATCGAGAAGATAGATATAGGAGGCATTTCGCTTATACGTGCTGCTGCGAAAAACTATAAAGATGTGCTCATCGTAGCCTCAAAAGATCAATATAGGCCATTGCTGGATCTGTTGAAAGAGAAAAAGGGCCTTTCCGACAGGGATGATCGCCGTCGTTTCGCCAGGGAAGCTTTTATGGTCTCTTCGGGTTATGATTCTGCAATCTTCAGTTATTTTGATGGTGATGATAATTCTGCGCTGCGTGTAGCGCAGGATGGTGGAAAACAACTCCGTTACGGTGAAAATCCCCATCAGCAGGGAGTGTTTTATGGTGATTTCAATGAGGTATTT
>JBAYRG010000023.1:0-18048 GCA_041676805.1 Proteiniphilum sp. | reverse complement strand
TTGATTGAATAAGAATGAATAGGATTGAATGAGAATAATTGAGATTGAGTAAGATTGAATGAGATCGGGTGACGTTACCATCTATCTTTGATCAATCAGAATTAAGACACAAAGTTAGTGAACTTTTTTTGTAGGACAAATGAACATCTACTTATGTTGCCTATTTTTGAGAATGAATGTACCTTTGTGCCGGAAAAAATTTAGAGTCATACCTATAAATAGCGACAGATGTTTGAAACAATTATCAAAGCGTTTCTTATTGGATTATTGGTCTCCGCGCCTATGGGGCCCATTAATATGCTGGTTATTCAACGGACACTTAACCGGGGATGGTGGCATGGCTTTGTGACAGGTCTTGGAGCCATGTTGTCGGATCTGATATATGCTGTGATTACTTTGGTGGGGGTAAGTTTTGTAGCGGATTTTTTCGATGAATATGAGCAGATTATACAGGTTGTAGGAAGTATTGTCCTCTTTTTCTTCGGTCTCAAGGTATATAAGTCAAATCCTTTGAAAGATTGGACTCCCGATAAACTACCTGAGGAGACACGCTATATGAGGGACTTTATCTCATCGTTTCTGCTTACTTTTTCTAATGTGGCGATTGTGGTGATATTTATGGGATTTTATGCTCATTTTTCATATAACCCTCTGGCAGATGGTGCCAATTTTTTTGCTGCAGGATTGATAACCTTTGTTGTGGCTGTATTTCTCTGGTGGTTCCTCCTCACCTCTTTGGTGGCGCGGTTGCGTAAGCATTTTAACCGCAGGGGATTGGTGTTGCTTAACAGGAGCGTGGGAACATTGCTGATGTTGCTCGGATTGGGCGGAATAGTGCTCTCCCTCTTTCCGGCATTATTTTAACCCCAAATCATCCCATCACCGAATCATCACTACCTGTCCCGACTCGTCGGGATCATCCCATCATCCCTGTTTCCCTATTTCAATCACTTCAAGATCTCTTATATCTCCCTCGTCCAACACAAAACGGAGGAGTGTACGTACTTGATGGAAGCCATATTTACCGGCTGCACCGGGATTCATATGAAGACATTCCAGTTTTTTATCGTACATCACCTTTAGGATATGTGAGTGGCCGGTAATGAACAGTTTTGGAGGATTGGCTTTTAACTGAGGCAGTACCGCGGGATTGTAACGACCCGGATAACCGCCTATATGGGTGATCATTACATCTATCTCCTCAAGAGAGAAACGCAATGTGTGGGGATATGTCCGGCGGACGGCAGCATCATCGATATTGCCATGTACCGCACGGAAGGGCTTCAGGGTTTCGAATTGTTGAGCCAGAGCGAGTGAACCGATGTCGCCTGCATGCCATATTTCGTCGCACGAAGCGAAGTATGTCTCGAATTTCTCATCCCAATGGTTGTGAGTGTCGGAAAGCAAACCTATTTTTTTCATATCTTTCTTGTTTTATTCTGCAAAAATAGTTTATTCAAACAAACTTTGTAAATTTGAAGTCTAATGAGTAAAAGAAAATGGATCATAATGGGAAATAATCAATACTCTTATTTCAAACGTGATATCAGCTGGTTGTCATTCAACTATCGCGTACTATTGGAAGCGAGAGACGAGCGGTTGCCGGTATATGAGCGGATCAAGTTTCTTGCCATCTACTCGTCGAATCTGGAAGAATTTTACAAGATACGTGTATCAGGATACCATAGCTCCCTGCTGGAAAGCATCAAGCGCGACGAATCGGTGGAAGAGGCGATGAAAACCATCGTTCAGATCAATAAAGAGGTCACAGCGCAGGAGAAGGAGTATGACGATATCTTTCATGAGATGATATTGCCGGAGTTGGAACGCAATGGCATTATACTCTATCAGACTGATAAGGTGGAGCCGGTCCATCAGGAATATGTAAGCAAATATTTTAATGAAGAGGTATTTCCCTATTTACAGCCGATGATCATTCAAAAAGATGATATCCATTCATTTATTCAGGATGGACGTATTTATCAGGTCATCAGTTTATTGAAAAGGAAGAAAAAACAGGACAAAAGGGGATATACCTATGCTATCATGAAAATTCCTCACAGCATACCCCGGTTCATTGAACTTCCTTCACACGATGGAAAGCATTATATCATGTTCATTGATGATGTGATCAAGGCAAATATGCAAAGTGTCTTCCCCGGATATCAGATTGTGGATTGTTTCAGTATCAAGATCTCACGTGACGCCGATTTCTCACTGGAATACGAAGAGCGGAAAGATATCGCTGAAGAGATATTACGTAAGGTGCGCAAGCGGAAGATAGGAGCGGTCACACGTTTTCAATATGACAAGAATATGCCTGATTATTTCCTGCATTATCTCTGTGAGGCATACGAGATTGAGGAGGAAGAGTTGCTGCCCTCCGGTCGTTATCTGAATAGGGCTGATCTTTCGAAATTTCCCAATCCGGTGGGTGATTCCCTGAAGCAGCAGCTACCGCAACCGCTCCGTGTACCTGCGATGGAAGTCAATAATTCCATCCTGTGGGTACTTAGAAAACAGGATGTGCTACTTCATTTTCCTTACCAGTCATTCGATTATCTATTGCGGTTCCTGTTACAGGCTGCTTTTGATCCTAAGGTGTTGGAAATAAAGGTGACGCAATATCGTGTGGCGGAGAATTCGGCTGTGATCAATAGTCTGATCAGTGCTGCGAAGAACGGGAAAAAGGTGACGGTCTTCGTTGAGTTAAAAGCCCGGTTCGACGAGATGAATAATTATCTGACTTCCGAACTGATGCAACAGGCAGGAGTGAAGATTATTTACAGCTTGCCCGGCTTGAAAGTACACGCCAAGTTGGCTTATATACGGAAGCGGAGTAATGATCCGGATGACCCTATCAAGGGATACGCCTATTTGGGAACGGGTAACTTCAACGAAAAAACAGCCCGCATCTATTCTGACAAGGGACTGCTTACCTCCAATAAAGAGTTTATCCGGGATATTGATGAGGTGTTCCGGGTATTGGAAGGAAAACCCCATATGCACGACTTCAGGCATCTATTGGTCACTCAGTTCAATATGCTTCCTAAAATCCACGAGATGATCGAGCGGGAGATTGGGCATGCAAAGAAGGGTGGGGGTGGTTATATCATATTGAAGATGAATAGTCTGGAAGACAAAGGGATGATTAATGCGCTGTACCGTGCCAGCGAAGCAGGGGTAAAGATCGACCTGATCATACGGGGTATCTGTTGTCTGGTTCCCAATCAACCTTACAGCAAGAATATAACAGTAACTCGTATCGTGGATGCCTATCTGGAGCATTCTCGGGTCTGGTACTTCTTCAATGGGGGCGAAGAGAATGTCTACCTGACTTCGGCCGACTGGATGCAACGTAACCTGCACCGTCGTATCGAAGTGGCTTTCCCCGTCTATACCGGGTTGCTCAAACGGCAGATTATCGATATATTGAAGATACAACTGGCCGATAACCAAAGTGCAGTATGGATCGACGAGAAGCTGCAAAACATTTTTAAGAGAGATATGACTCCGCCTGATACTGTTCCGATACGCGCCCAGCAAGCGATTTATGAATACTTGAAAAAACTGACCGGCCAATAGATTGTTTCCGGATCATGATTTCCTGGTGGTGTATCATTCCTTGAATTTCTTTTTCTTTTTGAGTGTGATGAAGATGGCCTGATTGTATTCCTCGGTTGTGTATCTACCTATTATATCCTTGTCTCTGATTATCGTAAAAGTCTCGATCTCTTCAGGGGAAATATTCGGTAATGTGTTTTTTTCCTGTGCCTTATTGTCTATTACATACAATACTTTCCGGGAGTCACTTCCGGAAAAGAACCCCTCTTTCTCCCTGATGGACACATTCTTTAGCACCTTTTTTTCAATGGCTACTGCATCTGTCGGTTTGCTATACCTTCCCATAAATAGGATCGCTTTCGACCGGTTATCAATCACGAAAAATAGAAACGGATGGTCGGCTTTGAATAGATGATAGGATGGGGTTTGGGGTAACCCTCTAACCCAAAAAGTGCTAAGCGTGGCTGCGGCAGCCTCGGTTTTCTCTTCGTCCACTTCAATCACGCTGTTGTGAATTATATTCTCGAGCGATAAAGGATCATCCGAGATGGATGAAAAGTCGGATTGATTAGAAAAAGCTGTGGTGAGGCCCATCTCTTGTAACGCGTCGCTTAGTTCCCAATTCGACTCCAGTTTTAATTTTGGCAGGGATATCATCGCCTTGGCTGGCTGGAGATCAGCTAAAATTTCTTTCAGAAAACCAGCATTCATCTTTTCCTCTATCTCAACAATTCCAAATAACGATTTGGGAAGAATGATACACAATGATAAATGGGAGTCCTTATATGGTTTGGAGATACACTGAAAGAGATCATTCTCATAATAAGGAAGTGTCTCGGTAATATGCATGAACGCTACGCTATACTGATCTTCAGCACTTGCGAAAAATATATTGGATTTTGTTTTTTGCTTGTCAAATTTATTTTGCCACTCTCCTTTTAAATATACCGTGTTAGCAATTATTATTGAGGTGGAATCTTTAATATGGGAGCTGTGTAACGCCTCCCGCACCATATCATTTGTTTTTTCAGAGATCCAATTGTTGATGTTTGAAGCGGCGGTCTCCTTATTTCTAAAATCAGTTTGTTTAATCTCCGAGGAATATTTGTGGATTATCGCCTTCATGTATTTTTCTTTCAGCGCCATGTTATTATCTCTCCAGATGGCATTGGAGATATGGTACCCTTGCAGGGTATCTGTGAGGGGTAGCAAGAGAGATTTCAATGTATTTTTGGAGATTCCCTTTATATATAAAACCTTTTCAAATTCTTTCCTTGTCTGATTCTTTGCACCTTCATAAGCCAATAAAAGTGCATAATAAGTGCTCAGCGGAGATAGCAGAATATTCTCCTTCTCCTTCCTGATCTTATGGTATAGATCGAATGAATAGTTGTTCAAAGGAATGGCATCTTCCAGATATATCTTAGACTCATTCGGGCGTGGTTGTACTCTCTGATTTGATGCCGTTTCTTGAACTGATCCTATCGTGTCACTTCCTTGCGGATAGTCGACGCGAATGATTCCGGCAACCCTCCCTTGTAATAATGAGCTGATAGTATCACTTCCCTGTGGATGGTCGAAAATGAATCGGGGTGTAGTGTCGGTTTTCCGTTGCGGTTGACCGGTTGTATCGATTCTGACGGAATCTTGTATCCCCGTTGAGATAAGTGGAGTCAAACCGGATGTCGATACCAGATTTGAAATAGTATTTCCTACGGCAATAAACGCCAAAAGTAGAAAAAGGCATAAAGATATAAAACCCCTTGTTTTCATTTTTTGTCCTATTTTAATGGATAGGCAGGCTTCTTTTCCCGCAGAAATAGCCAACCTATTACTCCATGGCAAAGGTATAGATTGTAAAATGTGTGATCAATAGGATATAAGTGACGTATAAGTAATTTAACTTTTGAAAAAGTGTAACATCCTTATATGCTGTGTGCTATAAATATGAGATATAACTGGGATGGAGCTTTTTAAATTTTCTCTCTTCCCATTTTAAGCCTGCTTTCTTCATACACTTCTCTTAAGAGTGTGCAAAAATCGGCTCCAGTTTCTTTCAGGCCCATTTTCCGGCGGATATGGGTGCGTCCCATATTCACAGTGTGCGGGCTTTGGTTGATAAGAAGGGCTATCTCCTTACTGGATAATCCGGCATACGACAGGAGCAGAACCTTGAACTCAGTCTCCGACAATTGCGGATAGTGGTTTTGTATGAAGTGGGATAAATCGGGATTCAACTCGTCAATCGCATTCACCAGCGTATCCCATTGCGATCCACTCTCTTTTCCATACACGATCTGTTCGAACCGGGCAATTGCTTTTCTGGTATCCATCTTTTCGATATGGCTCAATTCTGATTTTAGGAGAGAGGATTTATGTAAAACATTGAATCGCCATAATAGAGTCTGTCTCAGTTGTGCCTCATGACTCACCGGCATTGTTTTTTGTTTTTGTAGATCCATGGCCGTTTTATTCAATGTCTCTATGGTATTCTGGAGACTCAGCAATTTATTTTTTTGCTGTATGATCCGGCGTAGTAGAAAAACGGACAAGAGAGTTACTAGCAGGAGGATGGTTAATAGTATAATACTGAGGCGTTGCCGTTGTAGTAATTGATGGTCGTATCTGCTTTGTTGTGCTATAAAATCGTATTTCTGTTGTACATCATACACCGATTGCTCCATTCTTCTATCTCCTGTTTTCACGATTGCAGCTGTGTATTTCTTTTGAAAATCGAGCGCTTTTTCATAATCTCCGTTTGACTCGTTTTGCGTGGCAAGATAATGGAGGATACTACTCTTAAGATTAAGGAAAAAAACGGAATCGACTACTTGTTCCAGTTTGTTAGAATAGTAAGTGACTGAGTCGATTTGATCTGTCTTGGCATATAATTCGGCAAAATTCAGATAATAACGAGCCACACTGTTGCTGTCATTATTGAGTGTGAACGACTCGTGGAGATATCTTGCCGCCTCATTGTATTTTTTCTCCTGCATATAGACAATGCTCAGGTTTTGGGTGAGGATACTTTGTAATTTTTTGTCGTTCATTGCTTTTGCCAGATCTAATCCTTGCTGTAGAGAGGAAAAAGCACTGTCCCGTTGGCCGGATAACAGTAAAATCCTGCCGACTGCTCCCATTGAATGGGCTCGTTGCTCCCGGTAACTCTCAGGGGCTTGGGCATAGAATTGTTCAGCAAGGCGATAATTGGATAAAGCATCATTCTGTAACCCATGCATGGTGAGTAAATCACCTATATTGTACTGGATTAATCCTTTGAGTGCCGTGTTATCAGTCGTGGCTGCAAATTCTTCCGCCTCTTTATAGTATTGCATAGTTTGTTCATAATCGCCTTTTTCGAGATAGACGCAACCACTGTAGAAAGAGGCAAGAGCCTTTTGCTCATGATTCCCGGAGCGTGAAGTGAAATACTCTTTGGCTTTGAAGATAAGGGTCTCTTCAGATACCGGCAGGTAGTTTTTATAGCGGGCCCGTACACGGGCTACAGAATAGCGCATATATTCATCCTTGCTGAGGCTCTTTTCGGGATAAAAGATAGAATTGATGCGCAGCAAGGCACTGTCAGGATACTTATCCATTATCCATTCGGCTTGTGAAAGCAGCTCGCTGGCTTCCGGCTGGGGATTGGTACATCTATGGAGAGCGGTTAAGCTTATGAAGATGAGTGCGGTATGAAATATACGTTGCATGTCTGTTTTACTTGAAGGAAAAAGCTCTCGTCAAAAGATTTGTAAATATAGTGAAAGCCGGGAGAAAAGTCAAGCCTGATTAAATTTTTTTGAAGAGGCATCTTATATTATACAAAAAGTCAATGAAAAAAACCCGTGCCGAAATTTCCGACACGGGTTTTACTATATTGATTCCGTGGAAGTTAATCTCCCACCGCTTCTTGGAACAAGTTGACACGTTTGTTGGCGCTTAGCCTCTCGAAATCGTCACGTGAACCGACTACCAGTTTTTCGAAATCTCTCTGGCCGGTTCCGGCAGGGATGAGATGACCACAGATCACGTTTTCTTTCAGACCTTCCAGTGAGTCGGTCTTGCCATTGATCGCGGCATCGTTCAATACCTTGGTAGTTTCCTGGAACGAAGCGGCCGACATAAAGCTGGTGGTTTGAAGAGCAGCACGGGTGATTCCCTGTAGCACCTGATTGGCAGTAGCAGGAACAGCATCGCGTGCTTCTATCGGTTTCAGGTCGCGGCGTTTCAATGAGCTGTTTTCGTCACGCAGTTTGCGGGCAGTGACGATCTGTCCCGGTTCAAACAGTTGTGAGTCGCCGGGATTGACAATCACTTTCTTACCCCAAATGCGGTCATTCTCTTCCATCATCTCGTTCTTGTCGACTAATTGCTGCTCTAAGAAACGTGTATCTCCCGGATCCACCACCTCTACTTTACGCATCATCTGACGAACAATTACCTCAAAGTGCTTGTCGTTGATCTTCACACCTTGCAGACGGTATACGTCCTGTACTTCGTTCACGATATATTCTTGTACGGCTGTGGGTCCTTTGATCGCCAGAATGTCCGATGGAGTGATAGCTCCGTCGGAGAGCGGCATCCCTGCGCGTACATAGTCGTTTTCCTGTACGAGTATCTGTTTGGAGAGCGGTACCATATATTTTTTCATTTCACCTGTCTTAGAGGTGACGGAAATCTCCTGGTTACCACGTTTGATCTTGCCGAACGATATTTCACCGTCGATCTCGGCAACTACTGCCGGGTTAGACGGATTACGGGCTTCGAACAATTCCGTTACACGTGGGAGACCTCCCGTAATGTCACCCGCCTTACCCACAGCACGCGGGATTTTCACTAACACATCCCCGGCCTTGATTTCATCGCCTTCATTCTTTACGATATGAGAGCCGAGCGGAAGAGTATAGGTGCGCAGCACATCGTCATTCTCATCCATGATATGCGCTGAAGGTGCTTTGGTCTTATCGCGTGATTCGATGATTACCTTCTCTTTCAAGCCGGTCTGTTCGTCAGATTCGACTTTGTAGGTGAGGTTTTCGGTGAAGTTTTCGAACCGGATCTTTCCAGACGCTTCGGAAACAATGACTGCGTTGAACGGGTCCCACTCGCAGATCAGGTTGCCTTTCGTCACTTTGTCTCCCTGATTGAAATAGAGTTTCGAGCCGTAAGGTATGTTGTGTGCCAGCAACACGATCTTGGTGTTGGGATCCACGATACGCATTTCCACCAATCGGCTTACGACTACTTTGTAAGGCTTGCCTTCCGAATCGGTGGTCTCCACATAACGAAGTTCGTCGAATTCGAGCGTACCGTCGTATTTGGTGATGATATTGTTTTCAGTCGCGATATTGGAAGCGATACCCCCTACGTGGAACGTGCGCAGTGTGAGCTGGGTGCCCGGCTCTCCGATAGATTGGGCGGCAATTACACCGACCGCTTCACCTTTTTGTACCATCCTGCCGGTAGCGAGGTTCCTTCCGTAACATTTCGCGCACACACCATGCGATGATTCACAGGTGAGTACCGAACGGATTTCCACACGTTCAATGGGCGAGTCTTCAATTTTCTTTGCAATATCTTCGGTGATCTCCTCTCCCGCATTCACTATGATCTCCCCGGTATTGGGGTGTTGCACATCGTGTACCGATACGCGTCCCAAAATACGCTCATAGAGCGAGGCGATCACCTCGTCGTTATTCTTGATGGCGGTTGCTGCCAGGCCACGCAACGTGCCACAGTCTTCTTCATTGATGATCACATCTTGTGATACGTCTACCAGACGACGGGTGAGGTATCCGGCATCTGCCGTTTTCAACGCTGTATCGGCAAGACCCTTACGGGCACCGTGGGTGGAGATAAAGTATTCTAACACTGACAACCCTTCCTTGAAGTTCGCAAGGATGGGGTTCTCGATGATCTGCGCTCCTTCAGCACCGCTCTTCTGCGGTTTCGCCATCAATCCACGCATACCCGACAACTGGCGGATCTGTTCGCGTGAACCACGGGCTCCCGAGTCGAGCATCATATATACAGAGTTGAATCCCTGGTCGTCTTCAGCCAGCTGTTTCATCAGGATATTCGAAAGCTTGGAGTTGATATGAGTCCAAGTGTCGATGATCTGGTTGTAGCGTTCATTATAGGTGATGAAACCCATATTGTAGTTATCCATGATCTGTTCTACCTCTGCATATCCTTCAGCAATAAGCGTTTCCTTCTCTGCGGGGATGATCACATCTTCGAGGTTGAACGAGAGCCCTCCCTTAAAGGCCATGTAGTAACCGAGATCCTTGATGTCATCGAGATATTGTGCCGTACGGGCTACCCCACAGGTTTTGATCACCTTTCCAATGATATCGCGGAGCGATTTCTTGGAAAGAAGTTCGTTGATGTATCCTACCTCTTTCGGAATAGCTTCGTTGGTGATTACACGTCCCACAGAAGTTTCGTGCATCTTACGTACCGGGTTGCCCTCTTCGTCGATATCGTCGACGATCACTTTTACCAACGCGTGTACATCTACTGCACCTTCGTTGTAAGCGATGATGGCCTCTTCTTCCCCGTAGAAAGTCATCCCTTCCCCTTTAGCTCCCGGACGGATCTTGGTGATATAATACAATCCCAAAACCATGTCCTGTGAAGGAACGGTGATAGGTGCCCCGTTGGCGGGGTTGAGGATGTTATGCGCTGCCAGCATCAACAGCTGTGCTTCCAGGATGGCCTCGTTGCCGAGCGGCAGGTGAACCGCCATCTGGTCACCATCGAAGTCGGCGTTGAATGCTGTACAGGCGAGCGGGTGCAACTGAATAGCCTTACCCTCGATCAGCTTGGGCTGGAACGCCTGGATACCCAGACGGTGAAGGGTAGGGGCACGGTTCAACAGTACCGGATGCCCTTTCATCACGTACTCTAAGATATCATATACTACTGGTTCTTTTCTGTCCACGATCTTTTTGGCAGACTTCACCGTCTTGACGATACCTCTTTCTATAAGCTTACGGATGATAAATGGTTTATAGAGTTCGGCCGCCATGTCTTTGGGCAGTCCGCACTCGTGCATTTTCAGTTCCGGACCTACCACGATCACCGAACGGGCCGAATAGTCCACACGTTTTCCGAGCAGGTTTTGGCGGAAACGCCCCTGTTTTCCTTTCAAACTGTCGGAAAGTGATTTTAACGGACGATTCGATTCGGTCTTGATAGCACTCGATTTACGTGAGTTATCGAACAGTGAATCAACTGCTTCCTGCAACATGCGTTTTTCGTTACGCAGGATCACATCCGGTGCTTTGATATCAATAAGACGTTTCAAACGGTTGTTACGGATGATCACACGACGATAGAGGTCGTTCAGGTCGGAAGTGGCGAAACGTCCACCATCCAGCGGTACCAACGGACGAAGGTCGGGTGGAATGACGGGGACCACTTTCATGATCATCCATTCCGGTTTGTTGATATTCTTCGATCCACGGAAAGCTTCTACCACCTGCAATTGTTTCAACGCTTCATTTTTACGTTGTTGAGAGGTGTCGGTGCTTGCGCGGTGACGGAGCTGGTTGGCCAGCTTATCGAGATTCAGCCTTTCCAGCAATGAGAGGATGGCTTCGGCTCCCATCTCCGCGATGAACTTGTTGGGATCACTATCCTCAAGCAGCTGGTTTTCTTTGGGGAGCGTATCGAGCAATTGAAGGTATTCATCCTCTGTAAGAAGATCTCTTTCAGCTACTTGTCCTTCCAGGGCACCCGGTTGTATCACTACATATCTTTCGTAATAGATAATAGAGTCCAGTTTCTTGGTTGGAATTCCCAACAGGTATCCTATCTTGTTGGGCAATGACCTGAAATACCAGATATGAGCCACAGGTACTACCAGGTGGATGTGTCCTGTACGTTCACGACGCACCTTTTTCTCGGTAACTTCCACACCGCATCGGTCGCAGACAATGCCCTTATAGCGGATACGCTTGTATTTTCCGCAGTGACATTCGTAGTCTTTTACCGGTCCGAAAATCCGTTCGCAGAACAGACCATCACGCTCGGGCTTGTAGGTCCGGTAGTTGATGGTTTCGGGTTTCAATACTTCGCCGAAGGAGTTCTCCAGAACTTGCTCGGGCGAGGCTAACCCAATGGTGATTTTTGAGAAGTTACTCTTTATTTTGTTCTCTTTTCTAAATGCCATATACTAATTAGTATAAAGAGTTATTGGTTCAATGTGCCAATCGAAGCGAAGCGAAGATCCCGATTGATCGGGATATGCTATATTCATCGGCTTATTAAATTATTGTTGATTAGTCGAGACTGACGTTAAGTCCCAAGCCCTTCAATTCATGAAGCAATACGTTCAACGATTCGGGGATTCCGGTCTGTGGCATCGGCTCACCTTTCACGATGGCTTCATATGCTTTGGAACGGCCTACCACATCGTCGGACTTGACAGTAAGTATCTCCTGGAGGATATGGGCCGCGCCGAATGCTTCCAGTGCCCAGACCTCCATCTCTCCGAAACGCTGGCCTCCGAACTGTGCCTTGCCACCCAACGGTTGCTGTGTGATAAGTGAGTAAGGCCCAATAGAACGGGCATGCATCTTGTCTTCCACCATGTGGCCGAGTTTGAGCATGTAGATGATACCTACGGTTGCCGGTTGGTCGAAACGTTCACCGGTACCTCCATCATAAAGATAACTCTTACCATAAGCCGGTATACTGGCCTTCTCTGTCCAAGTGTTCAGGTCATCGAGCGATGCTCCGTCGAAGATAGGAGTCGCAAATTTCATTCCTAATTCTCGTCCTGCCCATCCAAGTACGGTTTCGAAAATCTGTCCGAGATTCATACGCGAAGGTACGCCGAGCGGGTTTAACACGATATCCACAGGTGTTCCGTCGGCGAGGAAAGGCATATCTTCCTGACGAACGATCCTTGATACGATACCCTTGTTACCGTGGCGTCCTGCCATTTTGTCTCCCACCTGGATCTTCCGCTTTTTCGCCACATATACTTTGGCAATCTGCATGATTCCTGAGGGAAGCTCATCACCGATGGTGAAATCGAAACGTTTCCGTTTCAACTCGGCATCCAGCTCCTTGTAACGGTGCAGGTAATTGATGACCGTAGTGCGGATTTGCTCATTTTTCTGAGCGTCAGCCGTCCATTTGTTCAATTGAATCGATTGATAATCGATCTCGGCGAGCACCTTATGGGTGAATTTTGCCCCCTTGGGGACAATATCCATATTGGTGTAGTCTTTTACTCCCACCGAAGATTTCCCTTCGGTAAGCGCGAGCAACTTATTGATAAGAACCTTCTTCAACTCTTCCATCTTGAGCTCGTACTCTTCATCGAGTTTGGGAAGAAGCGCCTTGCTGGAAAGTTTGGTCTTCCCTTTCTTGGACGCTTTAGAGAAGAGGTTGGTATGGATCACCACACCTTTCAGTGAAGGAGAGGCTTTCAGTGAGGCATCTTTCACATCGCCCGCCTTGTCGCCAAAGATGGCGCGAAGCAGCTTCTCTTCGGGTGACGGATCGGATTCACCTTTGGGAGTGATCTTACCGATGAGGATATCTCCCGGTTTGATACGTGCGCCCACACGTACAATTCCTCTTTCATCGAGGTCTTTGGTAGCCTCTTCACTTACGTTGGGAATATCAGACGTAAGCTCTTCCATTCCACGTTTGGTTTCACGTACCTCCAAAGAGAACTCTTCCACATGGATGGAGGTGAAGACATCTTCACTTACTAACCGTTCGTTCAATACGATGGCATCCTCGAAGTTATAACCCTTCCAGGGCATGAACGCCACTTTCAGGTTACGACCCAACGCCAGTTCACCCTCCTGGGTGGCATATCCTTCAGTGAGGATATCACCTGTTTTCACCTTTTGTCCTACCTTGCATACAGGACGCAGGTCGACAGTGGTGTTCTGGTTGGTCTTCCGGAATTTCGGGATGTTGTAGATTTTTATGGCATCCTCAAAACTGGTGAATTCTTCTTCCTGAGTCCGGTCATATTTTATTTTAATGGTGGTGGCATCTACATAGAGGATCTCTCCGCTTCCTTCAGCCATTATTTGGGTGCGGGAATCCTTGATAACCTGACCTTCGATACCGGTACCAACGATTGGCGATTCGGTCCTCATCAATGGGACAGCCTGGCGCATCATGTTCGATCCCATCAATGCGCGGTTGGCATCGTCGTGTTCCAGGAACGGAATTAACGAGGCGGCGATAGAAGCGATTTGCATGGGCGACACATCCATCAGTTCCACCTCTTCCGGTGCGATCACGGGATAGTCGGCATCCTGCCTTGCTTTCACACGTGGGTTGATGAATTTTCCCTTTTCGTTGAGCGGGGCATTTCCTTGTGCGATCAGTTTATCTTCTTCCTCTTCTGCAGCAAGATAGATCACTTCGTTGTTGTTGATATTCACCACTCCGCTCTCTGCCTTGCGGTAGGGAGTTTCGATGAATCCCAAGTCGTTGATCTTCGCATAGACACAAAGCGAGGAGATAAGCCCGATGTTCGGACCCTCAGGGGTTTCAATAGGACAAAGGCGTCCGTAGTGGGTGAAGTGCACGTCACGCACCTCGAACCCGGCACGTTCACGCGAAAGTCCACCCGGTCCGAGTGCCGAAAGACGGCGTTTATGGGTGATCTCTGCCAGCGGGTTGGTCTGATCCATGAACTGGGACAACGCGTTGGTCCCAAAGAATGTATTGATGACAGACGAGATGGTTTTCGCGTTGATCAGGTCGATCGGTGTGAAAACTTCGTTGTCGCGCACGTTCATTCTCTCACGGATGATACGTGCCATACGGTTCAGTCCTACGCCGAACTGGGTATATAGTTGTTCTCCTACCGTACGCACACGACGGTTGCTGAGGTGGTCGATATCGTCTACCACGGCTTTGGAGTTGACAAGCTCGATAAGGTATTTAATGATCTCGATCATGTCTTCTTTCGTGAGCACACGTGTATCGACATCCGTTTCGAGATTCAGTTTCTTGTTGATCCTGTAGCGTCCTACGTCGCCCAGGTCATATCTTTTCTCCGAGAAGAAGAGGTTGTTGATTACTTCCCGTGCACTGGCGTCGTCGGCCGGTTCCGCGCTTCTCAGCTGGCGGTAGATGTGACGGATGGCATCGATCTCAGTATTGCTCGGATCTTTCTGTAATGTATTGTAAATGATGGAGTAATCAGACGTGTTGGCCGCTTCTTTGTGCAGTAAGATAGAGGAGACACCCGATTCCATGATATCGTTGATATGTTCCTGCTCCAGCACGGTTTCACGCTCAATGATCACTTCGTTCCTTTCGATGGAGGTCACCTCGCCGGTATCTTCATCGACAAAATCTTCCATCCATGATTTCAGTACACGTGCGGCCAGTTTGCGGCCAAGTACTTTCTTGAGGTTTGCTTTGTTCACTTTCACCTCTTCAGCCAAGTCAAAGATCTCAAGGATATCCTTGTCGCTTTCAAAGCCTATGGCACGTAACAACGTGGTAACCGGTAATTTCTTTTTCCGGTCGATATAGGCATACATCACATTGTTGATGTCGGTAGCGAATTCAATCCAGGAACCCTTAAACGGAATGATACGTGCAGAATAGAGTATCGTGCCGTTGGCGTGCATGCTCTGTCCGAAGAATACGCCGGGAGAGCGGTGCAATTGTGAAACAATTACACGTTCGGCCCCGTTAATGACAAACGTGCCTTTTTCAGTCATATAGGGGATTGTACCGAGATATACATCCTGAATGACAGGTGTGAAATCTTCGTGATCGGGATCGGTACAATAGAGATACAGCTTTGCCTTCAGCGGGACACTGTAAGTGAGCCCTCTGTCTATACACTCTTCGATAGTATAGCGCGGGGGATCCACATAGTAATCTAAAAATTCGAGGACAAAGTTGTTGCGGGTATCAGCAATGGGGAAATTCTCCGTGAAAACCTTATACAATCCTTCATTCTTTCTACTTTCTGGCGGGGCGTCGAGCTGAAGGAAATCCTGAAATGATTTTAACTGTACCTCCAGAAAATCGGGGAAATCAAGTGGATTTTTGATCGACGCGAAATTGATTCTTTGATTGGCGTTATTTGAAGACATGGATGTGAGTTTTTGAACCTACTATATATTGACACAAAAGGTTAAGAATCTTCAGGTAGAAGATTCCTAACCATATTAACCTAAATTAGGTAAATGCTATTTGAGTTCAACTTCTGCTCCAGCCTCTTCAAGTTGTTTTTTCAAAGCGTCTGCTTCGTCTTTTGTTACACCTTTCTTCAATTCGCTCGGAGCACTGTCTACCAAGTCTTTGGCTTCTTTCAAGCCAAGTCCGGTAAGTTCCTTAACTGCTTTAACCACAGCCAATTTTGCTGCACCTGGGCTCTTGAGGATTACATCGAAATCTGTTTTTTCCTCTACTGCGGATTCACCAGCTGCGGCGGGTGCGGCAACGGCAACAGCTGCGGCTGCCGGTTCAATACCGTATTCGGTTTTTAAAATTTCAGCCAGTTCATTAACCTCTTTTACAGTCAGGTTAACCAAGTCTTCAGCAAATTTTTTTAAGTCTGCCATTGTTGTATTTATTTAAATTAATTACTTATTCTGTTTGTTGTAATTTGAACATTTTCGTTAAGCAATGCGAACAGAAGACAAGTTTATTTGAATATGTCGTTGCGAGAAAATGTCTAATGAAATTGAATTTTTCAACCGTCATCGTCCGGCACAAATGGCCTGACTGGACAGTTATCTTTCCGACAGCGTTTTCAATACTCCGTGGAGAGTGTTGCCACCCGATTGAAGTGCAGAGATAACGTTCTTTGCAGGAGATTGCAGCAATCCGATCACATCTCCGATCAGCTCTGGCTTGCTCTTGATATTCACCAAGTCCTGGAGTGTGTTTCCTCCAACGAAGAAACTTTCCTGTACATAGGCACCCTTCAAAGCTGGCACTTTGTCCGCTTTGAATTTATCAATAAGCTTGGCAGGGCTGTTCGCTACGTTTGAGAACATAATCGCTGTGTTCCCTTTCAAAATAGGATACAGTTCACTATAGTCTCTTTCGAGTGATTCGAATGCTTTCTGCAAGAGGGTATTCTTCACTACTACCAGCTTGATCCCCTGTTTGGAGCATTCTCTTCTTAACGTACTTGTCTTCGCAGCATTGAGTGTGGCGATATCGGTAAGATAGAAGTTTTCATACTCCTGAAGATTGGCGGCAATCTGCTCTATTATCTGTTTTTTATCTTCCTTTTTCATAATGATTGAAACTATTTTTAGTTAGATTCATCTGCAGCCTTAGTGTCCACTTTAATACCCGGACTCATCGTACTGGAAAGATAAATACTTTTAATATAGGTACCTTTTGCCGCGGTCGGTTTCAATTTGATCAACGTTTGGATAAATTCTTTTGCGTTGTCTCGAATCTGTTCGGGCGTGAAAGATACTTTTCCAATAGAGGTGTGAATAATACCGGCTTTGTCTACCTTAAAGTCGATTTTCCCCTGTTTCACCTCGGTCACGGCTTTCGCCACGTCGGGAGTAACAGTGCCACTCTTGGGGTTCGGCATCAATCCTCTGGGCCCTAAAATACGGCCGAGGGCACCGATCTTACCCATGATTTGCGGCTGTGTGATGATCACATCCACATCGGTCCAACCTCCTTTAATCTTTTCGATATATTCATCGAGTCCCACATAGTCTGCGCCGGCCTCTTTGGCAGCGGCCTCAGCTTCTGGAGAGCACAATACAAGAACTCTTACTTGTTTACCTGTTCCGTGAGGAAGGGATACCACCCCTCTCACCATCTGGTTAGCTTTACGCGGATCTACGCCGAGGCGTACATCGATATCTACAGAGGCGTCGAACTTGGCATTGGTGATTTCCTTTACCAGCGCCGATGCTTCTTTTAGTGAATAGGTTTTCCCTACTTCAATCTTGCTTAAAGCCAACTTTTGATTTTTTGTCAGTTTACCCATCTCTCAATTGAAGTTATTAATTAATATTTTCCGGGAAATCCCCTTTGACTGCGATACCCATGCTCCGAGCCGTTCCGGCTACCATCCGCATTGCTGATTCGAGTGTGAAGCAGTTTAAGTCGGACATTTTTTCCGTGGCAATCACCTGTACCTGTTCCCAGGTAACTTCGGCGATTTTCTTACGGTTAGGTTCTGCTGAACCGCCTTTCTGTTTGCTGACTTCCAATAACTGAATCGCAACCGGTGGAGTTTTAACAATAAAATCAAAAGACTTGTCGGTATAATAAGTGATCACCACTGGCAACACTTTACCGGCTTTGTCCTGAGTTCTGGCATTGAATTGCTTGCAAAACTCCATGATATTGATCCCTTTGGAGCCCAACGCGGGACCCACGGGGGGAGATGGATTTGCAGCTCCTCCTTTGATTTGTAATTTTAGTTGTCCGGCAACTTCTTTAGCCATTGTTTTGATTTTAATAATTGGGGTTTTCGAAACACTTGAAGAATTTACA
>JBAYRG010000022.1:0-18104 GCA_041676805.1 Proteiniphilum sp. | reverse complement strand
CAAGATAGCATTCCACTTGAACAAACTGAGTGTTTTTATGATATATTTTTGTCCGAAAATATGTCCTTTTTCGGACAAAACTGTAATATATTCAGAATAAAAAAATTATAAATCAATATGATTACCCTAAATTTGCACAGTTACCCAGCATTGGTAATTATCCATTTCTTAAGGTAATTGTTAAGATGTAGATACTCTCAACTCTTCTACCAACTCCTCTACCAACTCCTTTGACTCCAACCGCATGATTGTATCATCCGAATCTATATAATCAAGCAATCCTATACTTCCATACCATACGAGTCGATTGTCTATAATAGCATATTTTTGGTAGATGTCAGGAATGGTTTTGACATTCACTTTTGTTTGAAGTAGTTCAATACATTTTTTTGCTCCTTCTTGTTCCCGATAAGATTCCGAAGGAAGGGTAATTATCGTAATATCAATTTCCTTAGACACGAGATCTTCTAACATAGCAAGGAGTAGATTAACTTGCTTTTTACGAATATAAGGACTGGATATTAGTATCTCTTTTCTCGTTTCTGAAAAATCTCGCTTTAGTGCCGTGCTAAAACTTTTGTGGTCGTAAATCATACTGATTCTATCCGGCTCATTCTTTGATGCTAAGGCTTTATAGCCAATCTGAGAATATCCTGTTAACCTCTTATGATACATTCGTTCCAAAACCGGAATGTGAATATCTACATAATCATAAACAATCACATCTTGTTTGCCGGGATATTCCCGATGCAGACGACCTGCATATTGTGCTAATGTTCCTTTCCAAGCAATCGGAGAAGCAAGAAACAAGGTATCTAAACGAGGATAATCAAATCCTTCGCCAATATACTTTCCGGTAGCAACAATAATGAGTTTTTCGTTTGGTGGAATATTCTCTAATAACTCTGTAGTTTCTCTCTTTTTCTTTGCCGAATCAGTTCCGATAAGTGTAATGATATTCGCATCTGTTTGTTTTTTCAACATATCAGTCAATATCAGTACATGGTCTGTTCGTTGTGTGAGGATAATAGGTGTTCGGTTTTTTCCCACAACATCAAGAATATCCGCTACAATTTGCTGATTGCGGATTTCAGCTTCAGCAAGCGTAGAGTAAATTTTTGTGATGTGCCAATCTGATTCGCTTTGGTTGAGTGGTTTCCGAAAAGACGTGAAGCATGAAACTACGAAATGTTCAAAATCCCGTTTCCCAGCCTGTTCCTTTGCACTTACACTATGCCGTATTGCTCCGCATTGCATAAAAACAACCGGATGCTGTCCATCTTGCCGTTTTGGGGTTGCCGTTAATCCATAAACATATTTGGCATTCGTATTGCTCAAAACCTTTTCAAAGCTAACCGAAGAAGCATGATGACATTCATCAACAATCACCATTCCGTAGTTTTTTACAATCTCATCTACCTCATCATTATGAATAAGGCTTTGTACTAAAGCTATATCAATGATTCCTGATGAGGCATTCTTACCGGCTCCAATTTGTCCAATAGGAGAACGTACTTTATCTCTTCCACGTTTCTTTTCCAGCTCCGATAAAACCTCATTAATTTCAAGGAATTGCTCCAACGATTTCTTCCACTGGGCTAATAAGGTCTGCAAATGAACTAATATCAATGTATTGCATTTTCGTTCAGCGATAAGAGAGGCTCCGATAATCGTTTTACCGAAAGCCGTTGGAAGAGATAGTATTCCATTTTCATGTTGAAGTAAAGTGTCTGTTGCCAATTGTTGTTCTTCACGAAGTTTCCCTTTGAATTGAACATCAATCTGTTTTCCATTATTTCGCTTATCCTCAAAGGAATACTCCATGTTTACTTCGTCAAGTAAATGGATAAGTGCAGATTTACAACCTCTTGGAACACCAATGTATTCATCTGTTTCATCTAACGACCAAATAATCCTCGGAATGCCATAAGTGGACATCCTCATCTTCTGCGTTTTATAAAACTGTGGATTCTGAAATGCGGAGAGCCGTTTTATACGATTGAGGGCTTTGGGACTAACCTCTAATTTGTTCATGTACAGCCTGTTTGCTTCGACAATAGTCAAAGTATCCGGAAAATCTTTTGTGTGAATAGTTTCAATTTTGTTACTTTTCCAAGGTTTGACATCCTCATCTTCTGTTGTATTTGCAAGTTCTCCTAATCCATTACCAACACAAAGTTCGGATAACAACCTGCCTACTTCATCTTGCCTCATCTTACGAATTGAACTCAAATAAGCCCATTGATCCGGATAACTTTGGAAATTCTGATCTACAAACTCACTATTCCCATTTTTACGAGCTCCTCCTTGCAATGGTAAGGCTATAAGGTTCCCAAAACCACCTTTAGACATAAAGTCTTGATTCGGAAACATACGGTCATAAGACGAAAATTTTATTTCATGACGAACCGACATCGCCTTTGTAAGAAGTGCATTGCCGAGTTTTCGTGCAGATGAAGCCGAAATAGGCTCTTCAAAGAACAACCAAGCATGCGCGCCATTACCGGAACGGGAACGTTCGACAGCTATCGGAATATTCAGGCTCTCACAAACCAAACGAAATGTGGCAACATCTTTCTCCCATTTTTCTTCATCGAAATCAACAGCCAGGAAGAAACAAGTTTCATCGGGAAGCAGTGGATAAATGCCAACTATTCCGGCTCCATGCTCATCCTTATTACGCAAATGTCTATCAATGACTTCCGGTGTTAATGGCTGTAAATCACGATGCTTACAATCCTTGCATTTCACGCGAGTTCTATCGCATAGTCCTCTTGCCCATTCGTTTTTACAAGCCGGAATATAATAGGAACTGTCATACTTTTTACTATAGCACCTTTTAGCATAAACATCTGTTCGTCCTCGAAACAAGGATAAGTAGAGTTCTATTTTTTCTTCGGGAGAACTGTACTTATTGATAGTTGATATTGGGAGTGGTTCCTTTTCGGGGAAGTTTAAAATAGGAGTAATATCTTCCTTTGGGTTAGTTTCTTTCTTCGGCAATCCCAACCCTAACATTTCTCGCAAACGCCTATTTTCTGCAAGCAATTCTTGATTTTGAATTTCCAGTTCGGAGATGCGTTTATGAAGGTTGGAGCTGAACATAGGGATTTACGGTTCTTGAAAAAACAAGCTACTCCAATTTAGACTTCTAAAACGCTCCTGTAACTCTTTTATGCGAGCTATCAATTCGTCATAGGATAAGCTATCTTTATAAATAAACCCTTCTTGCATTTTTTTATAGTCATCTCTTAAGGTTTGTGTAAGAGCTTCAGGAGGCAAGAACGAAATAGAGGACGGATGGTGAGTTTTATAATCTAATCCACGCCAAGCCATAAATTTACTTCTATGCTCAACTATTTCAGTGTATAAACCAATATCATTCATCGCTTCGATTGCAAATTCTTTGTCCATCATTTTTTCAATGTCATAAAGATGCCTTATTAAACGTTCCATCTTTACTCCACCTCCGGGACGGTTAAATTCTTCGTGAAGCAGGAAAATCTTTTCCAAGAACGTTTTACCCGGTAAGACAGTCGGCACATCAAATTTAGGTTGTGCAAATGGTTCATCAGAATAAGCATCTTCAATCATTGACCTCATTTTTAGAACCTCAAAGGGTTCAGTTAAAGAACGACAACTAACTTCCACTTTTACTCTCTCAGCGATGTATGGATTCTTTTCCGGCAAAACGGATTTATATTCAATAAAGAACTCTGTCGGATCTTTGTCTGACTCCTTGACAGTAGGATTTTTAACATTGAAATGTCCTTCTAAGCCTAATTTATTTAAGCATTCGCCTACTTCTGAAACAAGCGTATTATCAACAAATATTTTCGCTTGTTTTCTTAAGTTTGTATGTTGCTTTTTGGTTAGTTCTTTTTCGAAACCTAGCACTGTTCTATCAATGGCGAGGTCGCAATCTTCTGAAAAACGTTCGATTAATTCCCAGCCCTTGCTCAAACTAGTTCCGCCTTTGAAGACAATTCCTTTACTGGAGGGAGAACTAAAAATAGCTTTCAGTGTCATACTCACCCAAAAGTCTTTTTCAACAGCATTATCGTCAATCCCTTTCTCCTCTGCAACATTTGCAAGAATGGTTTGTCTTTCTTCTATGGACAGATCGACCCAATTCGATTTTATATCAGTATTCATACCATATTCAGTTTTTTACGTATCCACTGCGGAGCAATCAGGAAATCTTGTCGGATAATATCTTGATTGGGTTCTTTTGCTAATATTTCTTTTATTCTCAGAATTGTTTCGTCATCTATATTATTCTCTCCGATTTCTCTCATCGCAGAAACTACCAATGAGAACAAATCACTTTGATAAGCAAAGTTTCTGGGAACACCATTTTTAAATACGATTTTACGATTTCCTACCGTGATAGTTCTTGGAGTAGCATTGGTCAGATAAACAGCATTCATAGGAACTTGAGTAGATAATCCCAAAATATTTAATGCTGTTAATCCCGATGGTATAATTCGAGCTTTATCCTTTTCTGCAATCGCCTTAGCTATCGCATCAATAGATGGCTTGTGCACGCCAAAACGGTTTTTGCTTGGGTATAAATAAATACCTTGTGCAATACGCATTAAAACCTGTTCTTTCTCTAATCGAGATAGAACACGAGTAACTAAGGCATCGTTATTTAGATCTGCGAAATCACTAACCATGTAAAGTTTCCCTTCTCCATTTTGGGTAATCCGATTCCTTATTTCTTTTGATAGAATTTGTGACATAATCTCAGCATATCAAATTTTGTCCGAAATTACCTCTTTTTTTCGGACAAAACAAAGAAAAGATCAATTTTGTCCGAAATTACCTCTTTTTTTCGGACAAAATTTTCTATTCGAATTGCATTCTCAAAGAAAATTAATATCTTTGTCATGTCGCTCATTGACAGAATGCATTAAGTTGTAAATCACCGAAAAGCGCACGAAGCTAATTCGTGGGCGTGGATTTTCAGACTTTGCTAACATATTGGTCGGACGTTGATTGGCTTTTTGGTTCATATCCCGTCCATACCGACAATAATTAAAACTCTGATAATCAATGTATTGAAATTGATTATTGGGGTTTTTTTTCGTACTCTTTTTCAGGTAAAAATACCCGGGGTATTGCCGATCTATTGCTGATATATTGACTATAGATATATCTAGATTTATAAGATTTATTTTGCTATTATTGTAGAATTATCTATATTTGCAAAAATAAGTAAGAAAAGTTATGTACAGCAAATTATACGAAAAATCCGGAAGCGATATAATTCGGGAGCTTGGAAAAAAATATAGTGACTATCGAAAAAGGATGGGATATACTCAAAAGGAAGTTGCCGAGAAGTCCGGTTTGAGCGTGTTTACCATAAGTTCTTTTGAGAACGGGTCTTCCACCGGCATCACATTAGCCTCATTTATCAAATTGCTTCGGGCAATTGACAGTCTGGATGAAATAGAGAAGCTATTGCCGGAATTGCCGGAGAGTCCACGGACATTATTTAAAAAGCAAAGTAAAAAGTAGGCAATGGAAACAAATGTAGTAAAAGTGAAATTATGGGGAATGGATGTAGGCTATCTTTCATGGGACAAGAAAGCGGGAGTTGCTGTTTTTGAATACGATCCTTCTTTTATTGAACAGAGATTAGATATCGCTCCGTTGACCATGTCTATAGATTCACCCCGTAGTCACAAACAGCTTCCGTGGATAGGTGATAAGGATAAGTTATATCAAGGACTCCCTCCGATGATTGCTGATTCATTACCTGATAAATGGGGAAACTCTCTATTTAAGGCGTGGCTACGTGATAATAATATTCCAACTAAGAAGACAAATCCGGTGGATCACCTTTCATTTATCGGCAGTCGAGCAATGGGGGCCTTGGAATATGAACCTGCACAAAAATTTGGTGATAGTTCTGTTTTTTCGGTTGATGTACAAAGACTATATGAATTTGCAAAACAGGTATTGAATGAACGGGAAACCACCGTATTGAATCAGGGGAATTCTATTCTGTGGCAGGATTTAGTGAAGATAAGTTCTTCTCCCGGCGGTAAACGTCCGAAAGCAATTGTCGCTTTAAATAAAGATACAGGAGACATTATATCAGGTCAAGGGTTAGTCCCTGAAGGATTTCAGCATTATATTCTTAAATACGATGATAATTCTGCTTACCCTTTTGCCAAACTGGAGTATGTTTATTATAAAATGGCATTAGATGCGGGAGTTGGTATGATGCCGTCAGAGTTAAGAACATATGAAGGTATAACGCATTTCCTGACTCAACGATTTGATCGCAATGGAAATGAAAAGATTCATGTACAAACATTGGCTGCGATGTCTCCGGCAAGTGATAGCTATGAAGATATTTTTTCAGTCATTCGTCGGCTTAATTTGCCTTATGAGGACAGCAAACAGCAATATCTACGAATGGTATTCAACATGATTGCCCGAAATGTAGATGATCATTCCAAAAATTTTTCATTTTGCATGAATCGTAAAGGAAATTGGCGACTTTCTCCTGCGTATGATTTAACTTATAGTGTAGATCTGACTGCCCCTGCATATTCCAACAGACATTCTTTGACAGTAAATGGAAAGAACGAAGATATCACTCGTGAAGATTTGGAGACAATGGGCCTGAATAACGATATTCAAGATTACAGAACTTTGCTTGATATGGTCGCTAATGCTGTCGGCAAATTCGAGGATTATGCAAAAGAACTTGAGATTAATGAAAAGTTAATCGAAGATATCAAAGCTGATTTCGTAAAGGTATAATCTGTTACGGTTTACCGGAATTCTGTCTTAATCTTTTCATTTTGTTTCTATTATGCTGCAGGTATAGTGCATTTCGGAAACAAAATCAAACGTTAAGTCAATAAAACCAATCTGAGCTTTTTTATTTCAGGTTCTTTTTAAAACGAACGATGGTCAATAAGTCGTTGAGTTGTTTTTTATCATTCACGTCAATGATCATCGGGATCAGACGGCCGATGGGTTTTGCCTTACAAAAGTCTTCTTTGATTGTTTCGGAGATATCTAATGCGGCGATACCCTCGAGATGTTTTTCGGTGAAATAGAAAGCTGTCCTGAAAAATCCTTCCCACGCCGAGAGCCATAAGACAGTTTTCTTTTTATATGTCACTTTGCAGAGCCATGCTTTTCCGTCGTTGTAGTACCTCCATTCGATGGTCAAATTCTCTTCTCCGGTAATTGTTCCGATACCTGTTTCCAATGTATTGTAAGCGGTCGCACCGAGTGCATCTTTTAGGACATCATTCGACGGGAATACTCCCGGATCCCTTAGTAACATTTTGTTCTCCATTGTTGTTGGGTGTTTATCTGGTAAAGATATGTTTTTTAGTTCAATAATTCAACGACATGAGGCTATTATTTAAAATGGACTACAGAATAAACTAAATATGAGAGATGCTTGTTGTATTGTTTTCGTGCCGAATTTATAATCATCCGGTAAATGGGATGGGATCATCCGGCAAATATATGTTTATCATTTTGATTACAGAATTTCATCCGGCTGTTCTCATGGCTGACGCAGTGTAGATTGACAAGATTGCGTTTCGACTAATGGGAATTGCCTTTTAAAACAGTTTGTTTATCATGCCCGTACTCCATAACCGAATTTCCAACGCTGAACTTAAATTGCAGATGTTGGAGGAAACCGAATCCCGTATTACGATTTCATTCTACAAATATTTTTATATTGTCGACCCACAACAATTTCGGGATGATCTTTATGCGCAGTTCGACGCCATAAAGGTATTCGGCCGCGTTTATATTGCCCACGAAGGGATCAACGGACAAATCTCCGTTCCCGCAACGAATATGGATACTTTCCGTGATATCCTCTATGCTGCCGACCCTGCACTGGACGGTATCCGCCTGAACGTGGCGGTGGACGACGATGGCAAATCGTTTTGGGTGTTACGGATGAAAGTGCGTAACAAGGTGGTGGCCGATGGTATCGACGATCCGGCGTTCGATCCTTCCAGGACGGGAAAATACCTCAAGGCGAAAGAATATAATGCGATCACGCAAGATCCCGATACAATTGTGGTGGATATGCGGAATCATTACGAATATGAAGTGGGTCATTTTGAAAATGCGCTCGAAGTGCCCTCCGATACTTTTCGTGAGCAGTTGCCGATGGCAGTCGAAATGCTGAAAAAGCACAAGGATAAAAATATAGTGATGTACTGCACGGGCGGTATCCGTTGTGAAAAGGCGAGTGCTTATATGTTGCATAACGGATTCAGGAATGTCTACCATGTGGAAGGCGGCATTATTGAATATGTCCGTAAGGCACGGGAAGAAAGCCTTCCGGTGAAGTTTATCGGAAAAAATTTTGTATTCGATGAACGGTTGGGTGAACGTATTTCGGAAGATGTGATTGCCCGTTGCCACCAGTGCGGCGCGCCGTGTGACACGCATACCAACTGTAAAAACGAAGGATGCCACCTCTTGTTTATCCAATGTGAAAAATGTGCCGTGGAGATGAGTGGATGCTGTTCCGACGACTGTAAACATGTGGTTCAACTACCCGAAGAAGAGCGCAGAGCATTGAGAAAAGGGGCAAATCGTGGACAGATGATTTTCAATAAATCAAGAAATAATTCCCTGCTTCGAAAAAGAGAGGTTCCCGGTAATTAGTTTGATTTTATTTCCGTTCTACTTCCCGCAGGCTCTCTATCTTCTTTTTCGCCAGGAACCCGTAGATATCTTCGAGATGTTCGGTTACTTTCCGGTTGCCGAATTCGTACACTTTTTTTACCAGGCCATTCAGAAAATCGCGGTCGTGCGACACTACAATCAGCGTTCCGTCGAAATCGGCCAGTGCCTGTTTCAGGATATCTTTGGTCTTCAGGTCGAGGTGGTTGGTCGGCTCATCGAGCAGGATTAGGTCGGGATCCTGTAAAAGGATCTTGGCCAGTTCGATACGCATATGCCAGCCACCACATTCTACGGCTAATCCGTCAACTGATACCATTTACTCTTGTTTTATTTTTCAGGGTGCAAAGATATGTTTATTATCTTCAACATTTGTAACATTGCCATATTGGCGGAGCGTTCAATGTTTTCACGCCTGGATTTGCCCATATTGTATCTTTTCGCGATGCTTTCACCTCGGCAGTAGGTGCAAATCCATACTGTCCCTACGGGTTTGTCCTCAGACCCGCCAGTGGGTCCGGCAATACCCGAGACGGCGATGGAGCAGTCGGTTTTCAATAATTTCGCACAGTTCCGGGCCATTTGTACCACCACTTCTTCGCTTACTGCGCCTAAAGCGTCAAGGTTATTTTTGTCTACATCCAAAATCTTTTCCTTTATTTCATTGGAATATGATACAATGCTTCCTGTAAAATAGGCAGATGCTCCTGCCACCGATGTGATCTTGTGTGCTACTAATCCTCCGGTACAACTTTCGGCAGTGGAAATGGTGAGGTTGTGCATCTGTAGTTTTTCTCCCAAAAGTTCTTCCAATGATTTCTCTGTTTCCGACACTAATAAATCCGCAATAAGCCTCTTCAGCTTTTCTGCCTGTCGCTGGAAGAGATCAGGATTATCTGTGTTGCGGGTAAATAGCCTGAGTTTAATCAGTCCGTAAGAGGGCAGATAGGCTAACGATATTCCTTTGGGAAGCTTTTGTTCGAAATCGGCAAGACGTATTGCCAGTGCCGATTCTGTGATACCCGATACCAAGGCCGATTGCCTAAGATAATCCTCCATGCGGAATTGTGATTGTAAACGAGGAATGATATCGTTCGCCATAGCTGTTTTCATCTCGAATGGAACACCCGGCATCGAGACCAGTACTTTCCCCTGTCGTTCGAACCATAGGATGGGCGCCGTACCTGTTTTGTTCTGGATGACAGTGCACTTTTCGGGTACAAGCGCCTGGTTACGCGTCAGATCATTCAGCGAGAAATTGCGATGGGCGAAAATCTTCTCTATATTTTCCAGTACTTCGTCGCTGAAAACCAATTTGGTGTTAAAATAACGGCATAAGGTGTTTTTGGTGATATCATCGTTGGTGGGTCCGATTCCACCGGTCAGCAATAAGATATCGGCACGTGAGAAAGCCAAATCTATTGCATCGATAATAGTCTGTGCCGAATCACCGACCGATTGAATAGAGGTTACCTCGAATCCCGATTGGGTAAGCTCTGCCGCCATCCATGCGGAATTGGTGTCGACGATCTGCCCGATAAGGATTTCATCGCCGATCGTTATAATTTCTACTTTCATCTTGTGTGGAGAGACAACTCTTTTGTCGATTAAGATACAAAAGTACAAAATCTATAGATACCAGTATTCGGATATCTTATGGAAATTCAATCTTAAAGCGTGTGCCGGTTTTATCGGACTGCACCGATATTTTCCCTCTATGTCGTACAACAATTTGCCGGCAGTCCCCTCAGGCGGTAGCAGCACGTCACCAGTATAGGGCATTCTATTGGAACTGGCGCTCGTTCAAAGCTGATTATCCTGCCCAGCTTCTCGTTTAGTTCCAATTCTTCGCTAAACCGCTCCATCAGTCCGGAGTTATAGCGCGGAAAGCACCTGAATTGTGATTCACCTGATAATCTGATTAAAGATGGTATGTATAGCAAAGCGTTGCTTTACCCTAAAATTTGAAATAATGGTTTAAGTGAAAAAATCCTGACTAAAAGAAATCGCCTTTCCATAACATTGAAAGAAATTGCATCGCGGGATAAATTTCCACGTTATTCATCCGACGCGGATATTTATCCAACGATACTATGATGAGCCGGGCATCAGGAAATTCTTCCGAAAATGCTTTCACTCCTTTCGTGTGATACGACTGTATTTCATTAGACGATTTAATTTCGATGACCGTGTCAGCATTACCGATAATGGCATCCACTTCATAACCTGATGTGGTACGCCAATACGACAAATTGAGTTGGGGCCTGAAATACCCGAGGTAGGCAATAATTTCTAGCATGACAAAATGCTCGAAAGCGTGCCCAAATTCCGGTGAACCCGGATTTAACCTAGCTCTTTTGAGAAGAAAATTGGTGATGCCCACATCGAAATAATAAAACTTGGGAGATTGGATGACCCTGCGTTTTATGTTTCGGGTGAAACTTGGAATCGTGTAGCCGATAAGTGTTTCTTCCAGAATGGAAAAATACTCTTTAACGGTTGGCGCGCTAACGCCGCATTCTGATGCAATGTTATTGTAATTTAAAATTTCACCATTGCTAAGAGCCGCCACTTCCATAAATCGCGAAAAAGTGTTCAGGTTTCGGGTAAGCGCTTCGGCTTTGATTTCTTGTTGAAGGTAATCGCCCACGTACGCGCGCAGTCGTTTACTTGCATCTTCCGCAAGATAATGTCGGGGCAGCATACCGTCATTGCATGCTTTCACGAGGTCAAAATCAGGAATTTCAGCGCTCACAAACGGATAGAGATGCTTTCGGATAGCTCTTCCTCCAAGCAGATTGACGCCGTTTCGCCGCAATTTGCGCGCGCTGGATCCGCTCAGGATGAAACGAAGGTTGTGATTGCTCATCAGCCAATGCACTTCGTCGAGCAATACGGGAATTTTTTGTATTTCGTCGATGATAACTAACTCGTTTTTGGGAAGTAAACTTAGTTCTTCGCGTAACAGCGCCGGACGACGGTTATACCGTTCAAATTCATCCGATTTTAATAAGTCGATGTAGTGCGTGTCGGGATGTAGCATTTTCAGCAACGTGCTTTTTCCGGTTTGCCGGGCGCCCCAAAGGAAAATACTGTCGTTTTCGACGTCTTGAAGATTTAATTTTCTCGATAACATAAAGATTTGTTTTTCGTGAATATATACAACTTTTGCAGACAAAGATATAATTATTTTCATGAATATCTAAAGTTATACTTTGTTTTTTCATGAATATCTAAAGTTATACTTTGTTTTTTCTTGAATCGCGCGTGTGAACAATATCAGAAAAACAGTTGTTTATCCTATAGTTCATTGAACAGTCATTAGTTTAGCACGATAATAACAGCTTTATGCCTGTCGCAGGGAACCGTGGTACAGGAGTAGGGCTGTTTTTCAATAGATAAAAGATATGCCCTATATTGATTATTACAAGATTTTGGGAGTCGACAGGAATGCGTCGGCAGATGACATCAAAAAAGCTTACCGCAAGCTGGCGCGTAAGTTGCATCCCGACCTGAATCCGAACGACAAGGAAGCACAGAAGAAATTCCAGGAACTGAACGAAGCCAATGAGGTGTTGAGCGATCCGGAAAAACGTGCCAAGTATGACAAGTATGGCGAGAACTGGAAGCATGGTGAAGAGCAGGAGAAAGCGGAACAGCAATACAGGCAGCAACAGCAGCAAGGTCGTCATCAACAGCAGTGGAGCAGTCAGGGTGGACAGACTTTCTATACCGAAGGTGATTTCTCGGATGATGATTTCTCTGATTTCTTCCACTCCATGTTCGGTAGCGGTTTTAGTAGCCGACGAACCGGAACGGGTAATCGTAATAAGTTCAAAGGAGGGGACTATCAGGCGGAATTACATTTGACACTCCGGCAAGCAATGCAGACGCATCAGCAGACATTGTCGGTCGATGAAAAAAATGTGCGTATCACCATTCCTGCAGGAGTGGCCGACGGACAGAAGATTAAACTGGCAGGATACGGTCAGCCCGGAATAAATGGCGGTCCCAATGGCGATCTTTATATCACGTTCACTATCGGGGATGACCCTCTTTTTAAACGCCATGGAGATGATCTCTATGCCGATACCTCCATCGATCTCTATACAGCAGTGTTGGGTGGCGAGACGATGGTCAATACTATTGATGGTCAGGTGAAAATGACCGTTAAGCCCGGTACCCAGCCCAATGCCAAATTACGGTTAAAGGGCAAAGGATTTCCGGTCTATAAAAAAGAGGGAAGCTTTGGCGATCTATATGTGACACTCAAAGTGCATCTGCCCGAACATCTTTCTGATAGAGAAAAAGAGTTATTTTCCGAATTATCAAAAGTCAGAAAATCATGAAAGTGAACAGATTACTATATAGCGAATGTTTGAAGATCTACGAAGTAGAGGAGTCATTTATTGAATCATTGAGGGAGGTGGGGCTGATCCATGTCGCCGGTCAGGACGACGACCGCTTCATTGAATATGATGACCTTTCAGGCCTGGAGCAGTTTATCCGTTGGCACTACGAAATGGAGATTAATGTGCCCGGTATTGACGCACTCCATCATATGCTTGATAGAGTGCGGTCATTACAATCGGAGATCGCACAATTACGTGGCGAACTGGAATTCTACAAAGCTCTCCAGCAATGATGGCAACTCCATCTTATACCGGGGTATTTATTAATTTCTGTCCCTGATTTTTATGCTGACGGCCTTTAGTTGTTGCCAACCCGATTTGTCGGTCAGCCGTATCATAAAGTGGTAATCACCGGTATCCGCATCTTCCGGCACAAAAATACTGTTCTCCGCTGCATAAGAGACCGACCCCGAGGGTATGTTAAAATCCTTGTTGTAAATAAATGGCTTTACGGGTTTTTTCTTCTCATCCAGTTCACATTCCACATTATCGGTACTGTGTGAGTGATGATCGAAATTGTTATGGATTTCAATATTGTAATTTCCTAATTCCCTGTTATCGCCGAAAAGCGCTTTAAAGGTGAAACTCTCTCCCCGATATACTATATCGCAAGTCTGCGGAAAGGCGGATACCGCATTCATGTCGATGACAGGTTTTTCCATATCGTGGTCCTCATCCCCACAGGAGGAGAAAAATAGCAGGTTCGCGCTGAGAAGGAGCATTGCTCCCTGAAATAATTTTTTCTTCATACGAATAGAATTTTAAAATTTTATAATGATAGAGTAAATCCTTTTCAAGAATATATGCGAGATATTATTTTAAAAAGTAAATCCCAGCATAGCCGATATGTTTCTGCCCGGTTCGGGGACATCGATCAACCGGTAAAAACCGGTATGGTCAAAATATCTCTTATTCAGTAGGTTTTGTACTTGTAACCGTAGTTTAATGCTGTTATCTTTTATTCGCCAGCTACGTCCCAACGACAGGTTGAGGAGTTGGTAACCTCCGGTTTTCTCTTCAGGCGGAACAATCCTGTTTTGCGCACCGGTTATCTTGTATTCCAGCAATATATCTCCATCTGCTCCGAGAAGTCCCTTTCCGGGTTGGTAGCCTAAGCTGAAACTGGCTGACCAGGGTGGGGAGAAGGGTAGGGTATATCCCTTTTTATTCCCTGAAAGCTGTTTCGCATACAGGTATTCAGCTTGCATTCCCAGGGTGAGTTGCCGGGTGATGCGTAACTCCACATCCGTTTCAAAACCATATCGGATTACCTCGGCTTGCGCATAGTGATACATTTGCAACCCCTCATAGTAATCGGGTGTGGGGTTCAGGTAGATATAATTGGGAAAATAATTCAGATAAGGCTCCAACCGGATTGTCACCAAATCATCTTGCCAGCCTATGCCCATATCGGCCTGGTATGACTCTTCCGCTCTCAGACTACTATCCCCTTTCTCATAGCGGAAGATGTGATAATTGACTCCGTCCGAGCCCAGTTCCTTGGGAGTCGGTGCGCGAAAGCTTTTCCCAATATTGGCTTTTGCCATCCATTTATCTTGCTGGTAGTTTAACCCCACCGACCAGGTGAAACTGTCGAATGTTTTTCGTAAATCGGAAGCCCGTTCCTTATAGACCGGATTGCCTTGTTCATCCGGTGTTTCATACCAGTCCCGGTAACTGTCTATTCCCGTCTTTACCCTGTCGGCACGCGTGCCTAAGCTGATAATCCAGTTATCGGAAATATGGTAGCGCCCATAGATAAATACTCCCAGGCTCGTCGTCCGGAAGTCGGGGATCACGAAACCCCATCCTCCTCTTTTATTGTGCTGATGTTCTACAGAAAGACCGCTTTGCAGGCTAAACCGATCCTTCACCGGCATTTTGATCAGGGTTGAAGCGGTATAGATATTCTTGTCGAATTGACGTTCTAAAGGGTCAGGAGGGATAGGCATATATCCATGCGATACCGGTTCGGAGAACTCTTCCCTGAAATTCTTCTGGAATGCGATATTGGCTTCCCAGGCGATCCTGCCGATGCGCCATGTTGAATTATTGACCAACTTGAAATGATTAACCGAATGATAAGGTAGATCTATATCTCTGCTAGATCTGTCGTAATCAATATCGGAAAGCCTTACTTCTAATCCGTGGGCATCGGCAAAGAAGCCACTCCGGGCATTGATATTCGAGACCAGCAAGTGGGAGCGGAAGTTTTCACCCAGAAAACCCAAGGTAAGCCCTACGTTCCGGTCTTGTCCTGCCGTGTTGCGTAGACGGCGTTCCTTTAGTCGAATATAGTAGGAGTAATATTGTATGCTGTCGGCCGGTACTTTATAATCCGCGTAATCCATATAGGTGGCGTTGATCTTATAGTACCATTTGCTGATCCTGCCGCCGACCTGTCCTGAAACGCCCGCCGACTCGTTATTGCTTCTGCCGTACAGGTTGATATTGCCTTCAGCCTTTTCTTCGGGGATATGGCTATTACGCAGTTGGATTACGCCGCCAATAGCGTCCGACCCATACAAAACAGAGCCCGGCCCCTTTATAATCTCCACCTCATCCACAGAAAATTGATCTATCTCCAGGCCATGCTCCTCTCCCCATTGCTGTCCCTCATGCTTTATTCCGTTTTCAGTCACGATCATCCGGTTAAAGCCCAGTCCGCGGATAGTCGGTTTTGACTGTCCCGATCCGATGGTCATTGCCCTTATCCCGGGAATTTTCTCCAGGCTCTGCATCAGGCTGCCGGAGAAATTATTTTCTATATAGGATTTTTCAACACGAACAATATTCTGTGCCGACTTCATTTGGGTATTTCTTATGCGATCGCCGCGTATGACCACCTCATCCAACTCAATCGGGCTTCTATTTCCATCACAGCCTCCAATGGTATCGGGGTGTTGTGGATACCCGGAATGAAGAGATTGCCTGAGAAGCGCTTCTTGATGAGTGGGTTGAGCCGACAATCCGCCATGCAAAAGCGCAAGGGTTAGTATGAAAAAACAAAATTTACGTTGCATTTATCTGTCGCTATAAATTGAAAAACTCTGCAAATATACAAAATATTCAATTGCAACAACGATGCAATTGAATATTTTTTACATGAAATATCTGGTATCTTCCCAAAATAGCAGTACTTTCGTAACAGAATATCATTTGAAGGATTGATGCATTATGAGAGTCGAAGAAATTTTACGTGCCCATAATTTAAAAAATACCGGTTGCAGGAAATATATCCTTGGTGAGCTATTGAAGAATGAGGCTGCGATGTCGGAAAATGAGTTGAAGGAGTCTTATCCCGATCTATTTGACAGGGTTACTCTTTACAGAACCTTGAAGACATTGGAAGAACGGGGTATTATTCATCGTATTGTGTTGAACGACAACACGGTGAAGTATGCATTGAACAGGCATCATCATAAAGATGACAGGCTGCATTCTCATTTTCATTGTGAGAAATGCGATGAGGTATTGTGTCTGGAGGGTGTCACGCATTTTGATACGGAATTACCAAAAGGTTTTGTCACCAAAGATGTGTTTGTAGTTATAGAAGGTTTGTGTGCCGATTGTGTGAAAAAATAGAGAGATGTATGGCTATCATACACCTCTCTGATGAATTTCTTACCATAAGGCTGTCCGTCCAGTTCAATTTTCTCTACGTCATCATTTTCATCGTCATATCTTCACATCATTAAATCATCAAATTATCACTACTTTCCGATAAATCGGAACAAGTTGCCCCAACTTACCGGGATCAATTAGTCCTCTCTCTTTGCCCGTCTGGTTTCCCATATAAAGTAGGCAATTAATCCGATAAAGGCGAAGAGAGCAACGATTTGCGCCCCTGTGCCGTGGGGATCGTTCCATAGATTGAAGTTGAGCGCATCGCCGTCCCCCGTCAGGAATATGATCAGTGCGCCTAATACGCCAAAGAGCGCAGCACCTGCGATGAATCCGGAAGATATCAGGATAGCGCGCTGGTGACGAGCGTTGGTCAATTGTTTGTCAGTACCTTTTTTATTGATCCAATGGTTGAGTAATCCTCCCACGATAAGTGGCGTATTGAGCTGGAGCGGGATAAACATGCCGAGTGCGAAGGCCAGGGGTGATACGCCGAGCCAGTTGACAAGGATAGAGATCACTGCGCCGATACCCAACAGCATCCAACTGACACCGCTTCCTGCCATCAGGGGTTCTATGATAGCAGCCATGGCGTTGGCTTGCGGAGCCACCATCGGATTGGGATGTTCGGGTGTGGCCACGAAGCCGTATGCCTCATTCAGGATAAAGATTACCGCACCCACGGTGGCGGCTGAAACCAGTGTCCCGAGAAACTTATACGATTCCTGTTTTGCGGGAGTAGTACCGATCCAATATCCGATTTTCAGGTCGGTGACAAAACCGCCGGCCATGGAGAGGGCGGTGCAGACAACTCCTCCGATGATCAATCCGCTCACCATCCCCTGCCAGCCTTCCAGTCCTACGGCAACAAGAATTACCGACGAAAGGATCAGTGTCATCAACGTCATCCCCGATACGGGATTCGACCCTACAATAGCGATGGCATTAGCCGCCACGGTAGTGAAGAGGAACGAGATGATGGTAATGGCAAGTAAGGCTACGATAGCCTGTACAAGTGTGATTTTCACGCCGATAATCAGGAAGATAAATATGGCAATAAGTGTGAGAAACAGGAATAGCATCACGAATGACATCTTCAGGTCGCGATTTGTACGCTTTTCATTCTCTTCTCCTGCGGCAGCAGCTATTTTTTTGCCGGTCGCCAGTTTAAAAGCGCTACCAATTACGCCGGAAGACTTGATGATCCCGATGATTCCCGCCATCGCGATGGCACCGATACCGATTGGCCGTACGTAGGCTGCAAAGATCGCTTCGGCTGACATGGCTTCGAAGGGATTAACCCCTCCGCCCATGCCGGCTGCCAACACACCGATCTCATTTACTAACGGAATCAGTACCAGCCAGGAGAGTAACGATCCT
>JBAYRG010000021.1:0-18136 GCA_041676805.1 Proteiniphilum sp. | reverse complement strand
GGTTATAGCGTCGGGGATCCACCTCTTCCCATTCCGAACAGAGAAGTTAAGCCCGATGGCGCCGATGGTACTGCAGATCATGTGGGAGAGCAGGTAGCCGCCAATCTTTACAGTGAGCCCCCGCGAGAGTAAAATCTTGCGGGGGCTTTGTTTATATTGTTGTACAAGAGGGAAGAAAAGATGTCGTTTGGACGGAGAGGTCGATTCCTGGCGGATATATATCTTTGATTATCCTGCGGAAAGAGGAGGTAAATTGATACAATATATAAAAAAACAGGAAAAATAACGCTGTTCATTTAAACCTTTTTGAAAAAATGTGTCAAAGTGGAGTACTTTGAACAAAAACAATGAGCATATCAATACGGTCGCTGAATAAGGTCTACCCGAATGGGAACCATGCATTAAAAGATATCGATATGGAGATTCCGACAGGTATGTTTGGCCTGTTGGGACCTAACGGAGCGGGGAAATCCACACTGATGCGAATCCTTGTAGCCCTTATGGAGCCTTCTTCGGGAGAAGTGGATGTGTTTGGATATAACTTGTTGAAAGAGCGTAAAGAGGTGCGTGGTATCCTCGGTTACTTACCGCAAGACTTTCGTTTCTTCGCCAAATATAAAACCTATGAATTTTTAGACTATGCCGCCCGACTGTCCGGGATGAATAACAAGAGAGAGCGTCGCCAGGCGGTGGATGAGATGCTGGAGAGCGTTGGATTGTTTGATGTGCGGGAACGATATGCCTCCAGGTTGTCGGGTGGTATGAAGCGTCGTTTGGGCATTGCCCAGGCGTTGATCCACAATCCGAAGCTGATTATCGTGGATGAGCCTACCACCGGATTGGATCCGGAAGAGCGGATCCGTTTCCGCAACCTGCTCGCAAAGATCAGTGAACAGAACGTGACCATTATCTTGTCGACACATATAGTGGGTGATATATCGAGTACCTGTAACTGTATGGCTTTGATGAACAGAGGTGAAATTGCCTTTTTCGGCTCACCCGAGGATATGCGGAAAACCGCGGAAGGCAAGGTGTGGCGTATGCAAATCAGTGGTGATGACTTGCCGCTGATTGATAAGAAATACCCGGTTATTACCACCATACCATCTGGTACGGGGTGGGAAATACAGGTTGTTGCCGACGAGATAGAAGGCTACGACGCGGAACCTTACCCACCAAATCTCGAACACGCCTATGTATATTACATGGAGAAGAAGCTGAATCGGTGGATCGAGGGTTGATTGAGATTGAACGAAACAGGATTTTTCAAGGAATTACAAAATAAAGTATGTCCAAGTTGCACAATATACAATCTGTTGCCAAGTATGAGAGTAAACTCTTGATGCGGAGTTGGTTCTATCGTATCTTCCTGGTGTTGGCGGTCTTGGCATTGTGTATATTTAATTTTGGGGCGTTGGTGGCTGATGGAGGGGGAATGTGGCTGATGAAGGCGTTACCGGCCAATATCCCTTATGTCAACCTGATGTTTCTGAATACCGGACAGGCTATCATAGCCGTATTTCTCTCTTCCGAATTTTTAAAATCGGATAAGAAACTCGACACGTCAGAGGTTTTCTATGTGCATCCTCTGAGTAACGCGGAATATGTGATCGGTAAGATTGTAGGAAATATGGGAGTCTTTTTCCGGTTAGACCTCTTTATTATCGTGCTGGTAATCGTCTTTAATATTATTTCCGGTGTACCCATCGATTGGATAGCCTATCTCCTCTATTTCTTGCTGATCTGTATCCCCACATTGATTTATATCTTTGGTTTGTCTGTCGGATTGATGCTTCTCCTTAAAAGCCAGGCCATCACTTTTGTCATTTTATTGGGATACATCGCCCTCACCCTGTTCTATATTGGAGATAAGTTCTATTACCTGTTTGATTACATGGTCTATAACCTGCCTTTAGTCAAATCCACGATTGTGGGATTCTCCAATTGGAGCGTCTTGATCAATCATCGCATGATCTACCTTCTGCTCGGTATCGGATTTATCTCGCTTGCTATTTATCTGTTCAGGAGGCTCCCCAACACAAAATATGGAAGTTATCGTTGGCTTTTCCTGTCGCTGCTTTTTATCGCTATGGGGGTATGGGCCGCATATAATCATGTGGCGACCATTACCAAAGCGGGAAAAATGCGTCGATTGTATACTGAAGTGAATAACCAATATGTGAATAGCCCGAAAATGGTGATTGACCATTACGATATCAGTGTGACGCAGCATCCTCAAACGATTGCCTCGGAAGTGGAGATGCGTGCCGTTGCGTTGGAAAGAGCGGCAGTTTTCACATTTTGCCTCAATCCCGGTCTGGAGGTGAATGAGGTGACCGAAAATGATAAGCGGCTGTCATTCAGGCGTGATCATCAGATCCTGTTGGTGGACTTCGGACGTGAGATAGCACCAGGAGATTCGGTCCGATTCAGAGTGAAATATGCGGGATCTGTCGATGATGGTTTTTGTTATCTCGATATTCCTGTCGAGTTATTGGAGGAGGAGTATGCCAATCAAATGTTCAAGATCGACAAGAAATATAGCTTTCAAGATAAAAACTATCTGCTTTTCACGCCTGAAACTTATTGGTATCCACGACCGGGCACGTCGTACAGCAGTGAAAATCCCGATTGGCAGCAGGCTTATTTCAGTCATTTCCGGTTGAAGGTGAAGACCATTAATGAGTTGAAAGCACTGTCGCAGGGAACCATGAAGTGGCCGATCGTCAAAAGAACCGAAGTAGAAGTGGATGAACCGGACGAAGAGAATGGTGATTCTGCGGCTTTGGGAGAGGGTGATCACGGTGGTAGGGAGAGGTTCTCTCGTGGGGATTCGGCCCGCCTTTCAGGGAGGGATCGGGATGCTACCCCTCCCTTTGTCAGGGATCGGGACACTACCCGCGCTTTTGATCGTGATCGGGATTCTACCCGGGCTTTTAGACGTGATCGGGACACTACCGGAACATTCCGTCGTGACAGAGATTCGACCCGGGTTTTCAACCGCGATTCCATACGTAGACAGCGGGGAAACAGAGAAGGCCGATCCGGGGGGGATGCTAACTTTGAAGCAAGTGGCGGAAGAGATGGAGAGAGAGGCAGAAGAGCTACCGCGGGAGGTGAATATAGAGGAGGAACCAGCGGGGAAGGGCGTTCGTTTGAAGGCAGAGCTCCCGAAGGCAGAACTCCTGGAGGCAGAGGCTCTGGAGGCAGAGGTTTCGAGGGAAGAGCCTCTGGCGGGATGGCGCCTGGAGGAAGTGGGCAGGAGGGGAGGCCCCCCCGTGGGGAAAGGTTTTCCAATCAGGCTATGGCAGCTTCTGATTCCGTTGCCAACAAGGTGGTGGAGATGGCGAAAAAGAAGACCAAGATCATCACCGAAGTGACCTATGACAGTATCTTTATCTATGAGACCGATTTTCTAACCCCTTCCATTTCGCTGATCATCGGTGATTATGAACAGAAGAGTGTCGATGTGGATGAAACCCTTTTTAGCATATGGCATTTGAAGGGACACGATTATTTCTCAACTGTATTCGCCCCGGTTGTTGATACGATTCCGGCACAAATCAGAGAACGCCGACGTGCGATTGAGGTGGCCTATTCACTCGATTTTTCGTTCAACCGATTTTCTCTTGTCGAGGTGCCTGTGCAGTTTTACAGTTATGTGCGTACCTGGACACAGGCACAGGAGGTGATGCAACCCGAGATGGTGTTGCTCCCGGAAAGGGGAAGCTTGATCAATGGAGCGGATGTGGTAAGAGGGGTGGAAAACAATAAAAAACAGGCGAGGAGAAATGGCCAGGAAATCAGTGATGAAGAGGCGGCCATGCGTGTTCTGAACCAACTTTTGAGGCTGTTCGAACGAACGGAAAGCAATTTTGACTGGTCGCGGGATCGAGGTTCTGTGAATGTTTCAATGAGGGCGAATCCCTATTTTGTCTTTCCACAACTGTACAATTTCAGGTATAATATTTTTTCTTCCGAGTGGCCGATAGCCAATCGACTCATTGAGTTATACCTACAGGATAAAACAGATAATAATAACTGGATCAGGCAGATGAATGGAATCAGCAATAACGAGAAAGCCAATCTGCTGATGGAACAGGCACCTTTTAAAGAGCTGTTGGCCGATCCGGAGCATCGCGATCTACTCGATAACGTCACTTCACTGAAAGCCAATAATCTGTTTGCTTATGCCGAGGAAAATGTGGGATACAAAGAATATAGAGATTCGCTGCGTGCAGTCCTGCAGCGTAATATATTCACCAATCTGAGGTTTGAGAATCTGCTGGACACCATGGGGATGATGGCAGGCGTGGACCTGCAGAGACCACTTCTGACATGGAATAACCCTACACCGCTTCCCGTATATATCTTCGGAACGCCGGAGGTCACACAGATCACCAATCGGGATAAGGAGGTGTTTGTGATCAAACTGCAGGTTACCAACGACTCAGACTATGACGGAGTAATCAATGTGGAGATCAATACCGCCGGACAAGCAATCTATGATCCGCGTGCAAAACGGAAAGTGCCGTTCAAGGCACATGAGACGAAGAACCTGGTGTCGGTGTGGGATGAAGCCCCGCGTAATATCCTTATCAATACGCTGATATCGGCCAATTTGCCCAATCTGATCAATTTGCCCATCAGCAATATCATCCGGGAGCGGAACAGGCCGATCGATGAAGAGGGCGATTTCATCGTGGAAAACGCCTCTTATGGCATATCCGGGGAGGTGATTGTCGATAATGAAGACTCATTGCTGTTTGTCTTGTCGTCACCTGAAGTGGTGGGTCTTTTACCGAAGTGGCTCGATCAGGTGGATGACAATTCGTTCCGCTATTCGGGGGTGTCGGACTGGCGTCCGCCATTGCAGTGGACACTGACTACCCATGATAAGTATTATGGCACCCATATCCGTTCGGCTTACGTGATCAAAAGCGGTAGTGGAAGCCAGACCGCGACATGGAAAATTCCTGTTCCAGACGCTGGACAGTACGACCTCTTTTATTATCTATATAAGCCGGATGAACTTCGCCGACTCCGGGGTAGGGGAAGAGGTGGGCGTGGCGCTTCAGGCGGTGATGCCGAGTATCATTTTAAAGTACGATACGATGAAGAGGAAGAGAATGCTTACATCAATCTGCAGCGTTCAGATGAGGGATGGAGTATTTTGGGAAGCTACTTTTTTAGTGATGATACGGTACAGGTTGTGTTGAGTAATGATTGCAAGTTACGTACCGTGACGGCTGATGCCGTGAAAATTGTGAGAAGATAAATAATTGTAAGAAAGATAAATAGTATGGATAAAAAACGGGTAACGATAAAAATCTCCTGCTTACTGCTGTTTTTTGCGGTGACATCATTATTTTTAGCCACCTATGCGCAAGCACCGTTGACCATTGAGCAAGCATTGGATATTGCAGAAGAGCATAATCCCGACCTGAAAGCATCGAAGCTCAACCTGGAGAGGTATCAACAGAATGTTGTGGCGCAACGTGCTTCACTGAAGTCCCGTTTTTCATTGGACCTGAACCCATTCAATTACAGTCGATCGAGGCGCTTCGACAACCGTTTGTCGCAATGGTACACCAATGAGACCCTTAATACCAGCGGTACATTTATGGTATCACAGCCGATTTTACTGACCGACGGTGAAATTTCGCTTATCAATACATTCGGATGGCAGGATAATAAATCGACGGTGGAAGGGGTGGATAACAGTAACAAGGCGTTTAGCAATGATCTCTATCTGCGGCTGAACCAGCCCATTTTCACCTACAACCGCCGTAAGATGGAGTTGCAACGGATTGAATTCGATTATGAGAACGCGGGAATACGTTATGCGTTGCAACGACTCAATACGGAAAGAAGCATCACGAATCAGTTTTACGCTGTCTATATGGCGATTAATAACCTGGCTATCAGTAGGGAAGAACTCGAAAACACAGAGCAGAGTTTCGAGATCATCAAGAATAAGGTGGAGGCCGACCTCTCTGCGAAAGAGGAACTTTTTCAGGCGGAGTTGAACCTTGCCAATGCGCAATCGACTGTCCAGGAGCGTTATGTCTCTCTTGAGAATGCCAAGGATCAATTGAAACAAAGCCTGGGGATGCCGTTGAGTGAAGATATTGAAGTGATCGCGGAGATAGAGGTGAGTCCCATCGCGATTGATTTGAACCGGGTTGTACAAAATGGATTGAGTTCGAGAATGGAAATCCGTCAGCGGGAGATTGATGTTGAGTTGGGGGAACTACAGATGATTCAGACCAAGAGTCTCAATGAGTTCAAGGGCGACATCTCGCTCTCGGTCGGAATCATCGGAGACCATGAACGGCTTGGCAATATGTATGAAAATCCCACCCAAAACCCACGTGTGGCCATAAGTTTTACCGTTCCTATCTTTGATTGGGGCGAAAAAAAGGCGAGAGTAAAAGCCCAAAAGATAGCGCAAACTATTGCTAAGCTTGAACAAGAGAACCTGAAAGTTGATATAGAACTCAATGCAAGACAGGTGTGGAGAAGGCTTGAGAATCTTCGTACGCAGATAGATATCGCTGAAAAGAGCGTGCGTAACGCCCAACTAACCTACGATATCAACTTGACGAGGTATCGTGAAGGCGATCTGACAGGGATGGAAATCAGCCAATTCCAGACCCAGTTGTCGAATAGGAAGATGGCGCACGCGCAAGCGCTTATCAACTACAAGATTGAGTTGCTCAACCTCAAAATCCTCTCTTTGTATGATTTTGAAAAGGATGAACCCATTGTGCCGGTCAGGGAACTGGTCGATGGCAATCAATAGAATTGAGAGGATAGAAATAAAAAAGAAATTATTTAATATAAAAACAATGAAATACAGGATCTTATTGTCAACGGTAGTTATTGCTTTACTTACGGCATGCGGAAATCAACCCCAAGGCAGCCAAAACGATATTGAAACACCTGTATCTGTGCAGGAACTGAAAAAAGGATCGATCAGCAAGTTGGTAAATACCACCGGAACGGCACAGGCGACATATAGCGTGGTGCTCAATTCCGAGACGACCGGATTTTACAACCTGCAGCACAATCCTGCTACCGGCAAGCCATTTAAACTGGGTGACGCGGTGAAAAAAGGAGAGCTGATTATTCGTCTCGAAAACAAAGAGTATGAAAACGGTATCGCGTTGGAGTCGAAGAAGCTCAGTCTTGAGATTGCAGAACAGGAGCAGAGCAAACAGAAGGCGTTGTATGAGAAGGGGGGGGTCACCCTGAGTGAGATGCGCAATACCGAAGTGAGGGTCACCAATGCCCGTTACGACCTCGAAAATGCGACCATCAACCTTGATAAGATGAATGTGAGAGCCCCTTTCGACGGGATTATCGTCTCCTTGCCGCATTATACTTCACAAAGCCGGGTGAACCAGGGAAGCGAGATGGTGGGGTTGATGGCCTACAGCCGCATGTATATGGAGATCAATCTTCCTGAGAGTGCCATTGAATATATAAGGACAAATCAACCGGTGCACATCACACATTATACCTTGCATAACGATACCCTCCAGGGTGAAATCAGTGAGCTCTCGCCTGCCATCAGCACCGAAACCCGTACCTTCAAAGGGAAGATATTGATCAATAACAATCAGTTGAAACTGCGCCCCGGCATGTTTGTGAAAGCCGATATCGTTGTCGACCGGGCGGATAGTGCCATTATTATCCCGAAAAGCGTTCTCTTGTCCAGGCGAAACCGGAAATATGTCTATGTTGTGGAAAAGAATACCGCTATCTTGAGAGATATCCGCACCGGACTGGAGGATGAGGATAACATACAGGTTACCGAAGGGCTGAGAGAAAATGAGAATCTGATCATCAGGGGACACGAGACATTACGTGAAAATAGCAAGGTGAAAGTGTTGAAATAGCCTGAACAATAGGATAAGTATACCTTTAACATGACTGAGTAAATGAGGAATATAGTCAGATTTGCATTAAAGAACCCTGTGACCATCAGTATGATCGTCTTTGCCATCTTGCTGCTGGGTAAGATCTCCTACGACCGGTTGAGTGTGGATCTATTGCCGGATATGAATAGCCCGCGGCTCTTTGTAGAGTTTGAAGCGGGTGAACGTCCACCGGAGGAGATCGAGAAGATGTTCGTCGAAAACATGGAGTCGATGGCTATCCGGCAAAGTGATGTGACGCAGGTATCGTCTATCGTCAAGGCAGGATCCGCCCGCATAACGGTCGAGTACGTGCAGAATAAGGATATGGATGAAGCTTTCCTGGACCTCCAGAAGGCGATGACTCCCTTTTCCCAGAATCAGGATATCACATCAATCAATATCACCCAGCACGATCCCAATACCGCGCCGGTGATGCTGATCGCCATGTCGCACCATTCGATCACCGATATGGCGGAACTGCGTAAGATGGCCGACAGCTATGTGCGTAACGAGCTTATCCGTCTCGAGGGGGTGGCTGAGGTGGCGTTGTCGGGAGAGGAGATCCCCGTGTTGACCATCGAGACCGATCCCTATAAGCTGAACGCATTTGGCCTTACCATGGATGAGATCGCGTCGAGGATCGAAACCAACAATCAAAGTATTTCCGGGGGACGGGTGAGTGAACTGGGATTGCAATACCTGGTGAAGAGCTCGTCGCTGTTCACCTCCGAGGCTGATTTTGAAAAGCTGATCGTCAGCTATAAATCGACGGAAGCTACCACCGGCACCGCGTCGCAAAATACAAACGGCAATATGGAAAGGGCGCCGCTCTTCTTAGGAGAGCTGGCCACGGTGAAGTTCGAGAATGCCCGGCCCGATAATATTGTACGGATCAACGGGGAGCGTTGTATTGGCCTCTCCGTCTATAAAGAGACCCAATTTAATACGGTAAAGGCAGTCGATTTGATCACCCGTCAGCTGAAATTCATTGAACAGGCATTGCCGGGATACAAATTCCAGGTCATCAGCAATCAGGGAACCTTTATTCAACAATCGATCGGTGAGGTGATGGACAGCGCCCTCTTTGGGATGTTGCTGGCAGTGCTGGTGCTCTTCTTCTTCCTCCGCCGGATCGGCACCACCCTTATTGTCAGTGTGTCGATCCCCATATCCATTATCGCTACATTCAATATGATGTATTTCAATGGGCTTACACTTAATATAATGACATTGAGCGGGTTGGCTCTTGGTGCGGGAATGTTGATTGACAATGCCATCGTGGTGATTGAGAGTATATTCCGAAACAGGGAACAGGGACTGGAGCGTGAAGAATCGATTATTAACGGGACGACTGAGATATCGGGTGCGGTCATTGCTTCTACATTGACCACTATTGTGGTATTTATCCCGATTGTCTATCTGCATGGTGCTTCGGGAGAACTATTCAAAGACCAGGCATGGACGGTGACATTCTCATTGTTGTCGTCACTCTTTGTCTCTCTCCTGGTCATTCCGATGTTATACGACCGCTTCTCGGGACGGAAAAAGATGAAGGCAGAGACTAAGTCGGTACAGTTCAAAGGGTATGGCAATCAACTGCGCATGTTGCTCAACCATCGCTGGTGGGTGATTGGCGCTTCGGTAGCTATATTGGTGATCTCCCTCTTCCTTCTTCCATTTATTGGTACCGAGTTTTTGCCGCGTGCCGAAGGGAAAGACTTCACGGTATCGGTCAAATTGCCGGAAGGTACCCGGCTGGAGAGGACCGACGCGGTGGTGAATAATCTGGAATATCTGCTCCACACGGTAAGTGAAGACAGTCTGGCGACGATATACAGCCATATCGGCAAAGGCTCTGCCAACAATGAGATATTTGAAGGAGAGCATACTGCCATGATGAAAGTGCTCCTTTCCAACCAAAGCCGGTTGTCACCCGAAACGGTGATCTCCCGTTTTCTGGAGGCGACCAGCGATATCGAAGGGTTGGAACTCTCATTCAAGCAGGACGACTACTCACTGGGTGAATTCCTGGGAGGGGAAGAGGCGCCTATTATTGTGGAAGTGAAAGGCGACGACCTCGAAGAGATCGGTTACCTGACCGATGAGGTATTGGCGCAGATGGCCCCTATCGATGGTGTTTATAATGCCAAATCGTCGATGGCCGATGGTGCGCCGGAACTGAACGTCTATATCAACCGTACCATTGCCGGAATCAATAACATCACCGTGGCTACTGTGATTCAACAGATAGGACAGCAACTGCAGGGCCGTGAGGTGGGGAAGATGGATTATCGGGGAGAGATGCGTGATATCGTCATTAAAGTGCCTGATATCAGCAAGAACGAACTGGATAATATGGTGATACGTAGTGGGAGCCAGGAGTTCCGGTTGAATGAAATAGCCACTGTCACCAGTTCGCAGGCACCGAAAGAGATATTCCGCCGCAACCAGAGCCGCATCAACAAGATTGTGGCGGATATGGGGGCCGGAAAGTCTCTCGACAAGGTTGCCCAGGAAATCCGTACCGCTGTCAGTGGTATTGATCTATCTCCCAGCTATTCGATCACGGTGACGGGAGAAGAGGAGAAGCGAAAAGAGTCGATGGATGGCTTGCTGTTCGCATTACTGCTCTCCGTAGTGCTGGTCTATATGGTATTGTCTTCTCAATACGAATCATTGCTCTACCCGTTTGTGATCCTGCTGACCATCCCGTTTGGACTGGTGGGGGCCGTCATGATCTTCCTGATAACAGCTACGCCGCTGAATATCATGGGGGTGATGGGGATCATCATGCTGGCGGGGATCGCCATCAACAACTCGATCTTGTTAGTGGGGCGTATCAATCAGTTGAAGACGACGATGGATCTGACCGAAGCGATCGTGTTAGCGGGACAACAACGTATCCGGCCGATTATCATGACCACGCTGACTACCATTCTGGTGCTGCTGCCCATGACTTTCAGTTTCGGCGAAGGATCTTCGATGCGCTCATCGATGGCGGTGGCGGTAATAGGTGGACTGGTTACATCCACTTTGATGAGTTTGGTGGTTATTCCGTGCGTCTTCTATCTCTTTGAACAGATGAAAAGGAGAGTGAGAGGAGGAGAGGAGATAAACGAATTGAGAGGAAAAGAATGAACTTTCTTTTAAATAGAAGAGTAACAATCAGCATGTTGTTTATTGCATTTACCCTGTTGGGGTATGTGTCGTATAAGCAATTGCCGGTAGAGCTGCTTCCCAACGCGGAGCTGCCGATGCTGTCTGTATCCGTCAGTTCACAGCGGGACATGGATCCCGGCTATGTGGAGTCGGCGGTGATTATTCCGCTCGAAGGGGCTATCAGCTCCGTCGGAGGGGTGGATAAGATACAATCAGAGGTGAGTAGCCGACAATCATCCATACGCGTCGATTTCAAAAATAACGTCAATTTCAAGGCCACTTCGTTGCGCCTGGAGGAGAAGATGAAAGAGGTCTCCACCTCCCTTCCCGATGGCTTTAACGTGCGGGTGCAGAAGATGGATGTCTCGATGATGAGCAGCAACTTCATGTCGCTCCAAGTGCGTGGATTTGGCGGTGTGGACCGGGTGCGAAATATTGTCGATGAGGAGGTGGTCACCGAATTGGAAAATATCGACGGGATTGCGGCAGTGCAGGTCTATGGCGGGCGCCAACGTGCCATTGAGATCCAATTGGACAGGGAGGCGGGCAAGGCTTTGAATATCACCCCTTCCCGTATCAGTAACTTGCTGAGTAGCAATGCCCGGGAGAAAGTGTTTGTCGGCTCCGTCAAGGAGACCAACAGCCACTATTTTGTACATGTGAACTCATCTTATACCAAGGTGTCGGATCTGGAAAATCTGGTGGTCGCCCCCGGTCCCATCTTCCTGAAAGACGTGGCGACGATCTTTTTCGACTTGAAGGAAGAGACCTCTTATAGCCGTGTCAACGGTATGGAGGCGATATCTGTCACACTGGTCAATGATGCCCAGGCAAATATGATCGACCTGTCGCATCGCACCCTGAAAGCGATTGATCAGTTGAATGAACGGTTAGCGGCGCTCGATGTGGAGATCGTGGTCGACTCCAATAGCGCCGAGACGATGGAGAACAATATCAACCAGATCATCAACTTGGCGTTGGTGGGAGGCTTGCTCGCCGTTCTGGTGCTCTGGTTCTTCCTGAAAAATGTGCGGTTGGTATTTTTTATTGTACTCTCTATCCCGATATCGGTCTTTACCGCATTCAACTTTTTCTATTACGCGGGAATCTCCGTCAACAGCCTGACGCTTGTAGGCATGGCCTTGGCAGTGGGTATGCTGTTAGACAACAGTATCGTCGTCCTGGAGAATATCTACCGGCTGTCGGCGACGGGGATGCCGCCCGGCGAGGCGGTCAAGCAGGGTACAAAAGAGGTGTGGCGCTCTATTGTGGCGGCGACCTTGACCACTGTCATTGTCTTTCTTCCTTTTGTCTTCTCTGATAACTTCCTGTTCAGGCTCATGGGCTCCCATATCGGTGTGTCGATCATCTCCACCCTGCTGGTATCCCTGGCTGTAGCACTCTTCTTTGTCCCTATGACGGTCTATTTCGTCTTACGCGGCAAGAAGGGAGAGAGTGTCTTTTATGAAAAGATATCATTGGCGCAACGCCCCATCCAAGTGTATCTCGTGCTGTTGAAGAGTTGCATGCGAAATCCGGGAGTGATCATCTTTGGTTCCATCATCCTGCTTTTCCTCGCGCTGATCTTATCCCTCTCGACAGCAACCCGACAGAATCGCGAGGTGGACTCCGACCGCTTTAATATCTACGTGACGATGCCGGCCGGCAGCACTTTGGAGAATACCGATAATATTGTGACTCTTTTGGAAGAACGGCTGGGTGAGATTCCGGAAAAGAGAGACCTTGTCAGTCGGGTCAATGAAGAAGAGGCGGTGCTGACACTCGTGTTGCAGGAAGATTTCCAGAAGATAGGAAAGCGTAAAATCTCAGATATCAAAGCGGATGTGCAATCCAAAATACCCAATGTGGGAGGAGCGGAGATTCATGTGGCCGATGCTACCGGAGGAGGACAAAATAGTGCCGGGGGGTTGAGTGGTATGGTCGGTTTTATGAGCCTGTTAGGTATTGGCGATAACCAGGAAAGAATCATCATCAAGGGTTCCGATTATGAAATGATGCAGTTGGTGGCGGAAGATGTGCAATACCAGATAGAGCAGCAGGATTATATTCAGAATTCCCGGGTTACTTTTATGCGGCGCCAGCCGGAGATCTTACTCGATTTCGACCAGATATTACTCACTTCATACGGCATCACGCGTGCCAATATAACGACCGGCCTGTCGGAACTGAATACCGAGTTCTCGTCGGGGACATCTTTCAAGGTGGGTGACGAATCGTATGACATCATCATTCGTGACAGGACACCGGAGGAAGAGGAGGAGCAACGAAAAAAACAAAAGACGATAGACGACCTTCAGGTGGTGCAGATACTAAATACAAGTGGCGGTATGCACAACCTGCAGGATATTGCCTCGGTCAACAAAGGATTCGGTCGTTCCCGCATCGTGCGTGTCAACCAGGACAAGCAGCTGGAGGTGCGTTATGCGTTTCTCCGCAGCGCCCAGCAATCCAAGAGCTTGCTGGAAGCCTATCGTACCAATATCGACGAGTTGATCGCCAACTATAATCTGCCGGCCGGTGTGGCCATCGAGGTGATCCATGAAGAGGAGCAGTTTGGAGAATTCAAGTTCCTTATTCTGGCGGCTTTTCTGTTGATATTCATGATTCTGGCAGTGGTGTTCGAGTCGGTCACCACACCATTGGTGATGCTCTTTTCCATTCCCCTGGCCGCCATCGGCTCATTGTTGGCATTGATCCTGACTGGGAATAGTCTGCTGAATGCCAATACATTGATGGGATTTCTTATCTTGCTGGGCGTGGTGGTCAACAACGGTATCATCCTGATCGACTATTCAAATATCCTTCGTAAGAATGGATTCCGCCGTGAGCGGGCGTTGATGACAGCCGGCTTGTCGCGTATCCGTCCCATCCTGATCACCGCTATCACTACCATCATCGCCATGCTTCCGTTGGCAATGGGTGATACCGAATATGCGGGAGCCATTGGTGCCCCGTTTGCCATCACCGTGATTGGAGGGCTTGCCTTCTCTACCCTGTTGACGCTGATTATTATTCCTACCGTCAATATGGGATTGGAAAATACGTTGGCATGGTATCGTACCTTGTCGATGAAAACAAAAATAACTCATCTGTTACTTTTCATGGTGGGTGTGGCTTTCGTCTATCTCTATGCCGATGACCTGTTGTACCAAGTGTTATACCTGACAGCGCTGGTGGCATTGATTCCCGGGGTTACCTATTTCGCACAGGCCAGCCTGCGGCGAGCCAAAGCTGATGTGGTCGATCCCGATCAGGAGATACATATCGTGGTACGCAGCCTGGTAAAGATTTACGACCGCTCCGGACGATTTGTCCGTGAATGGAACAGTGGGTTGGAATTACGGCGCCGATTGGGACTGAGTGGTGAATACCATTCGCTGAAAGATTTTGTCAATGTCATCTGGCAATTTATCCTTTGGGGCTTTGGCTTCTACTTCACCTATTTCTACATCGAGAGTAAGTTGTGGAACTTCCTGTTGTCGTTTGCCATGTATGCTGCCACCCTGTACCTGTGGCGCAAGATAAGGGCATATCTCTTTTATCGTTTTGAAGGAAGCCGGATGGTGCGCTACCTCAATCGCATTATCTTCTGGAGTATCCCGCCGCTGATCCTCTTCGGATTTTACAAGAAATTGGATAATCTCCCGATGGTGTTGGTGATCGGTGTTTTGTGGGGATTGGGTATTGCCATTTATGTTTCGTCTCAATACCTTTATGTGAAAAATATCAATATAGAACGGATCAAAGGACGTTTTGCCGGGTTGAAGCGCTCCTATTTCCGTATGGTGATGAATATCCCGTTGATTGGTAAGCGCCGCCGCCCGTTTAAAGCGCTACGTAGCGTGTCGTTCGATATAAGGACCGGCATGTTCGGCTTGCTTGGCCCGAATGGGGCGGGGAAATCGACCCTGATGCGGATTATCACCGGTATTTTAGAACAGAGCTATGGAACCATCTGGATCAATGGGTTAGATACCCGTGTCTACCGTGAAGAACTGCAGAGCCTCATCGGTTTCCTCCCGCAGGAGTTTGGTACCTATGAGAATATGACCTCCCGGGAGTTCCTCGATTACCAGGCTATCTTGAAAGGGCTGACCGACAATAAAGTGCGTAGTGAACGGATTGAGTATGTGTTGAAAGCAGTGCATATGCATGAACGTAAGGACGACAAGATTGGCTCTTTCTCGGGTGGAATGAAACAACGGATAGGGATTGCCTTGATCCTATTGCATCTACCCCGTATCCTCGTGGTGGACGAGCCGACAGCGGGACTCGACCCGCGCGAGCGGATCCGATTCCGTAACCTGTTGGTGGAGTTGAGTAAAGACCGTATTGTCATCTTTTCCACCCATATCATCGAAGATATCTCCAGTTCCTGTAACCAGGTGGTGGTGGTGGACAAAGGAGAGTTGAAATATTTCGGCGTGCCCGAGAAGATGGTGGATATGGCGGTGGGTAAGGTATGGCAGTTCCTGATCGATAAGGAGTCGTTTGAGGAGAAGTTAGATAAATCGCTGGTGGTGAATAATATCCAAGATGGGGAGAAGATACAGGTGCGCTATATCTCGGTGGAGGAGCCGTTCCCGGGAGCAGTGCCGGTAGAAGCCAATCTCGAGGATGCTTACTTATGTTTGTTGAAAAATATCTGAAGCAATGAATTTAAAAAAATATAGGGTGTTGGTGACCAGGATTGTCCGGTATAATTTGAAGATTATATTTGCCGGTAAATTCTTCTGGTTTCTTTTGGCTGCTTTTGGCTTTTTTGCCTTTTTCATGTTCCAGCAGGCGTGGAATAGGGCGGAGATCAACGAGGGGTCGATCTACGGCCTGTTGCTCTTCCCCTGCCTGCTGCTTATCTTCTATCCGGTTGTCTTCGGTATCCAGAATGATGAGGATAACCGGATCTTGGAGATTATCTTTGGCATACCCAATTACCGTTATAAGGTATGGGGAGTGCGTATGCTGATGATTTACCTGGCCAATTATCTTATCCTGATCCTTTTTGCTTACATAGCCCGTATCTTGCTTTATCCTGTCAATATATTTGAGATGGCCGCCCAGCTTATTTTCCCGATGCTCTTTTTCGGCAACCTGGCTTTTATGTTCTCCACCATCACCCGGAGCGGTAATGGTACCGCAGTGATTATGATTGTCATGGGGCTCCTCTTCTTTATTGTTGTCGGCGGTAACAGACAGTGGGCAAATGCATACTGGAATCTCTTCCTGAATCCGTTTTCCATACCTAACGACATCCATCCCGTGATCTGGCAGAATACCATCCTCAAAAACCGCCTTTTCCTGATAATAGGTAGCATTGTGTGGTTGATGATCGGCTTCCTCAACCTGCAGAAGCGGGAGAAATTTGTGTGATGGGTGGAGTTTTGTGATTAAACTTGCCGGAAAAATCAAATATATTTGATTTTTTCGGCAAGTATAATCAGAATTAAGAGATACAACGAAATTTTTTTGACTTTCAATATTTTGAAAAAGTAATAAATCGGCAGTATCGTTTGGCTGATGATCGGCTTCCTCAATCTGCAGAAGCGGGAGAAATTTGTGTGAGGAATACCCACCAGCAATGCTAAAGCTTCATTGGGTGGGGATAATCTTTACCCATTATTTTCTTATATTCTATCAGGAACGAGAGGTATTTGATCTTGGCACCTTCATGCATGCCCAGCTTCTGCATTGCTTTGATCATATAGTTAAGTGCCATCTCATTCATCGGGTCAATATGAAATGCAGCTTCTGAGAGATGAATGGTCGTTTTCCACTCTTCTTTTTCATAGCTTTCTTCCAACGCTCTGAGGATGAAAGGATCAATCTGTCTCTCTGTCTTTGCTTTTAAGGAATCATAAAACGGTTTGTCTTCATTTTCTAAAAATTTTCCTCGGGTCACTATCTCAATCAATTCCTGGGATTCCGATTTCCATTGATTAGAAGAAAGAATCTGCATACATCTTGTGTAGTCACAGTAAATCGGGTCTTTTTGCGTAAGGGCGAACATACCCTTCTCATACATGAGTTCAATTCCGTCCAGTTCCTCTAATATCTTGCGGAGCCGGTTTAAAGTCACATTTCTTATGTTTTTCACCTCTTGCAATGATTTCTGGGGCCATAGTAACCTGCTCAAATGGGGTGATGTGATCCCTTCTTTCTCCTGGCTGTATTGTAGCAAAAGACAAAAGGTCTCTTTTAATTTTTTGCTGAACATATAGGTGATATCCCTCTTGTTGCGATTACATACAGTAAACTCTCCAAACAAAAAAATAGTATTTGCTCTTGGTTGAATTTCTATTTCTTGTTTGTTGGTGAGAGTATGTAAAGTATTGCCGTTATCCGGGATAGGAGGATTTTTTTTACTATTTCTGCGTGAACGGTGTAAAGTGACTCCTATACCGGTTAAGAGCACCACCATAACCAGATAAATAACCCATTTGCTGCTTTTCGTCCCGACGGGCGGATGGCTGGCAAGTTCTTTCTCCGTAATCGGAGGGAAAGCCAGAGAATATATCTGCAGGTCAGATTGGATGTCATCATCAAATTGATGTACAACCGCGTAAAGTGTGCTCAAGTCATGATCATAATAGAGATTGGCGTTCGTATTAATCTTATCGGAATAGATGGATATGGAATCCCCCAGAATAGTATAATCTCCATTCTCGAGGGAGAACCGGTAGAGTTTCAGGTAGGATTCTGTGAAATGTTCCGGATAGCATAATGTATAGAAAAATGATTTTTCATTAATGACCATTCCTCTTACCGGCACCGCATTCTCCTCTCTCCATGGGATTTCCCAGACTTTTGTAATCACTTTCGATTGGAGATCCAGCTGGTACAAATCATAAAAATATTCCCTTCCCAGTAATTGATCTCCCGATAGATTTCCCGTGCCCCCGAACAGGTAAAGCTGAAGGCCTTCTTCTTGATGTCCCAATGAAGTGAAATATCTGGGAGTGATACCTCCATTATTATTTATAGGAAAGACGCTCCATTTTTGTGTACGGGTGTTGTAGCAGTAAAATTGGTCG
>JBAYRG010000020.1:0-18270 GCA_041676805.1 Proteiniphilum sp. | reverse complement strand
GGCGGATGCCTTTTATCCCGTCACAGTTTGATCTGGTGGCTGAACTTCGCTCCTTGATTGAGATGGCCGGGAACATGGCCCGGAGAAAAGAGATTATATTTGATGTGTGTCAGCCTGCTTCCGTCCTTGTCATGGGCGATACCCACATGCTTGCCACCGTGGTGCGCAATTTACTTGCCAACGCTGTGAAATTCACGACAAAAGGAGGCACTGTCACCTTTGAAGTTAAACCGGGTGAAAAGGGCGTCTGGATAGTCTCCGTAAGTGATACGGGAGTGGGGATGAGTGAAAGGCAGGTAGAGGATCTTTTCCGTATCGACCGGTATCATTCGCAAACCGGTACTGCAGGAGAGCAAGGTACCGGGTTGGGGTTAATTGTCTGTAAGGAGCTGCTCGAAAAACACGGTGCCGAGCTTCATGTGGAAAGCGAAAAGGGCAGGGGCAGTCGTTTCTGGTTTGAATTACACAAACCCCCTCATTAGCAATTGTCTGCCGATGAGGGGTCAAGTGATTAATTAACATTGTACTCAGAGATTCAACGACTCCCTGTTAAATTTCTCATACCGGGGTGGAGATGGTATATAGTCATTATCATCCCACAGATTGCTGGTGATCATCAGGTCGGCACTATACCGGTTGCAGGCTATGGGAACATTATGTACCCGGCACTGGCGGAGCAACATCATGATATCCGCTTCGTGAGGTTGTGGATTGAGGTCGTCTATCAGAAAAATAGCCAGATCAATCTCCTTGCGGACCACCATGGCTGCGATCTCCGCATCACCACCCATCGGCCCCGAATTCATAATGGTAAACTCCGGGTGAACCCCCTTCTCCCGCAATGCATCACGTACCAACGTACCTGTAGTACCGGTACAAACTAGATGGTGATACGACAAAAAGTCGGAATTAAACGTCACCCATTCTACCATGTCGGCTTTACGGTGGTCGTGTGCCACCAAAGCTATTGTGAGTTTTTTTTTCATTTTTTTAAAGTGAAGAGTGAAGAGTAAAGAGTGAAGAGTAAAGAGTAAAGAATAAAGAACAAAGAATAAAGAACAAAGAACAAAGAGTAAAGACTGATTTGAGTATATTATTCACATCAGTAAATCATCACATCAATCAAATCCCCAATTCTTCACGAATAGTGGCGATTTTCCGATTGGCTACTGTTTCCGCCTCTTCCAGGGCCTCTCTTGTTTTTGCCATGCCACCCTTCACTTCAATATAGAACTTGATCTTGGGTTCTGTGCCCGAAGGACGAATAGAGAGTTTAGTTCCTTCCTCCGTGAAGTATTGCAGTACATTTGAAGTGGTTGGCATTTCAAGGGAGATATGTTCACCGTGGATATGATCCATCGCTTCGAGTTTTGCAAAATCTTTCACGAGGGTGACCGGAGAGCCGCCTAATGATGTCGGGGGATTCATCCGGAAATTCTTCATCATGGCCTCTATCTCGTCGGCACCTTCCTTACCTTTGCGTACCAGAGAGACTCCTACTTCTTTGGAATAGCCGTATTCTAAATAGATATCCTGTAACAGTTCGTACATGCTCTTTCCATTGTCACGTGCCCAAGCTGCTATCTCTGCGAAAAGGGTACATGCCGATACGGAGTCTTTGTCGCGTACAAAGTCGCCGGCCAAGAAACCGTAACTCTCTTCTCCACCGCCAATATATTTCTTTACTCCTTCGTTTAGGCGGATGATTTCCGCGATCCATTTGAATCCGGTATAACAATCGAAAAGTTCGATTCCTCTCTTATCGGCAATTTCTTTTACTAATTCGGTGGTGACGATAGTTTTTACCACAAACTCTTTTCCAGTAAGCAATTCCAATTCATGGCGGCGGGTCATTAAGTAATAGAGGCAAATCAGCATTGTTTGATTGCCGTTGACCAGGATGAAATTTCCATTATTATCGCGGATAGCCGTTCCGATACGGTCGGCGTCGGGATCGGTTGCCATCACCAGGTCGGCACCTGTCTCAATCGCTTTTTTGATTGCCAGATCGAGTGCGGCCGATTCTTCGGGATTGGGGGAGATTACAGTAGGGAAGTCACCGCTTAACACATCCTGTTCGGGGACAGAGATAATATTAGTAAATCCTACCGCCCTCAAAGCATCGGGTACCAGCATGCTTCCGGCGCCATGGATCGGTGTGTAGACAATTTTCAGGTTGTTATGGCGGGCAATGGCCTCGGGAGAGAGCACCAACTTCTTTACCTCTTCGATAAATGCTTTGTCCATATCCTTTCCGATAATTTCGATCAACTCCTTGTTTCCTTCGAAGTGGATATCGTCTACCGATTTAATACGGTTAACCTCCGCGATGATATTTTTATCGTGTGGTGCAATTACCTGTGCACCGTCGTCCCAATAAGCCTTATAGCCGTTGTATTCCTTGGGGTTATGTGAAGCGGTAATCATAATTCCGCTCTGACATCCCAATCTTCTGATAGCATAAGATACTTCAGGGGTAGGACGCAGGCTCTCAAAAAGATATACTTTGATGCCATTGGCACTGAATATATCGGCTGATATTTCTGCAAATTTGCGGCTATTATTCCGGCAATCGTGGCCGATCACCACCTTGATCTCATCGAGGTGGGCAAACTCTTTTTTCAGGTAGTTCGAAAGCCCTTGTGTGGCAGAACCTACCGTATAAATATTCATACGGTTACTGCCGGCGCCCATGATGCCGCGTAGGCCGCCGGTACCAAATTCAAGATCCTTATAGAATGCGTCGATCAGTTTTGTCTTCTCTTCGCTATCGAGCATCTGTTGTACTTCTTGTTTCGTCTCGGCATCGTAATTTCCTTTAATCCAATAGATAGCCTTGTCGGTGACTTGGGCCAATAATGTTTCTTGTTCCATATTAAAACACTCTTATTTTATTGTTTATTCAATAGGATGTACTTTGTATTTTTCGCCGGTCTGATCGATAATCTTCCTGTAGTATTCGTTCGAATATCCCGGGCGTAGAGGTGAAGAGGGTTCTCCATAAGGATTACGCTTGAATTGCCCGTTCTCCTCCCTTTTGATTACACCGTCCACATATTTTACCATAAGATATTCACCCAATTTTTTCCACTCTTCCACACCTTCTTTGACGAGGTTGTTGGTGTATCGGGTCAAATAATGAACTGCATGGGAAGGTGATTGTTCATGAAGCTGTGCCGCTTCTTTTTCCACTTCAGGTTGTGAAGCCCTGAATTGGTTTTCAAGTTTCGATTGTACCGCTTTCATGTCAATACTCATATCGCTGTAGCGGGTGTAAACCATATTCGAGACCCAGTTATGGATCCAAAAAGCGGATGTCCATGAGAAATTGAACAGATCGCCGTTTCCTATGGCCATTTCGTGAGGTGTTTCGGTATGGCCGCAATAGAACGGGTAATAGACTGTCTGTGCCGCATCATCGATACCAAACCAGAGGATGCCACCTATTTCGTCAGGTAGCCAGGAGCGCATCTGCGCCACAAACGAAAATGCTGTCTGCTGGGTAGCGATAGGGCGTTCATTACAATATTCTACCGAATCGACTTCGAAAGAGAGCGGACTCCAACGATAGGGGGAGTTAAAGGGGCCGGCTCCCACATCGAATCGCCAATCGAGTTCGGTTCCTTCATAATGGTCGCGCATCATCTCTTGGATATCTTGTGCGCTCAGTTTCCTGTCGGGTTTGATATAGAGCGGCATGGGGTCAGTGGTCTTGCCTTGGGCATAGGTCACATATTGCGCCATATCTTTGTTTATTTTGTTGAAGAACGACCATACACGTGCTTCACAATAGCGGAGTGCGCCAAAATCGAGTGGCGCATATGCTTTGGCGAAGCTGAAATCGGCATCATCACCGTCGAAATATCCTTTTTTGCGGGCGAATGAGATCACATCGGGCGAATAGATACAATTCTCAGGATCATTCAGTGGAAACTGCTGGATACGCGCCTGGTTGGCATGGGCCGACACGCAATCGTCGGGAATACGTACGGCCACCCATACAGCCCCCTTATTGCCAGCACCTTTACCGATCATTTCCATCACCCATACTTCATCTGGATCGGCAATAGAAAACGATTCCCCTTCGCTATAATAACCATGATCCCTTACCAGACCGGTCATGATGCTGATGGCTTCGCGGGCACTCCTGGCACGCTGTAATGTAATGTAAATGAGACTTCCGTAATCCATAATTCCTGTAGAATCAGATAGTTCGCTTCTCCCTCCAAAAGTGGTTTCGCCAATGGCTAATTGATGCTCGTTCATATTACCGATTACGTTATAAGTTTGTAATACCTGGGGTATCTCTCCCATATATTTTCCCGTATCCCACTCATAGACTTTGAGTATTTCCCCCGGATTGTATTGTTTGGCAGGCCAATGGTACAGTTCTCCATACAGGGCATAGGAGTCGGCAGCATAGGATATCAGTGTGGATCCGTCAGTGGATGCTTTTTTTCCAACCAGTAAATTTGTACAGGGAAAGGATACAAAGGTTACGAACATTAACGCGATTGCAGCAATAAATTTCTTCATACAATTTTTAGCATAAAAGAGTAAAGAGCAAATCAAAAATCCCGCAAGTCGGGGGAATAAAGACTAAATTTTTAAACCTGACTCCATACCTTATTTAAACTTGAGCGTAAAGATACTTTATTTTGTTTAATTAGTCCAAAGGGTAGAATGGATATTTTGTATTTATTTCTCTGCAATGGTTCGCATAATTGGGAAAAAGAGGCTATTTTTGTAATAGTTACGAAGAAAGATGGTTAGGTGGTTAGGTGGGAATGTGGAAGAGTTTGTGTTGTCGAATTGTAGTTATTGTAATTGATAATTTGTAATTAGTAATTTGTTTTAGTCAGATGAATAAATATGTAAAAGAGTTCGGATCCGAAAGAATTCTGGGGCTTACTGCCTATCAGATTATTATTCTTTTTGTGCTTATTGCAATACTCTTTTTCTTTAGTGACAGCAGTATTTCCAAAAGAATGAGGTATGAGTCCCAGATAAGAGATCTTGAATCTCAGGTCGAATTTTATCGGAAGCAGGCTGAAATAGATAGGGAGAAACTGGATGAACTTCAGTCGAATAAAGAAGATCTTGAGAAGTTCGCAAGGGAAAATTATCTTATGAAAAAAGAGAATGAGGAGGTTTTTATTATTAAAGAAAAGAAGTGATAAGTGATTATGTTGAAATAATTGAAAAAAGTGGTATATTTGTAAGGTTTATGATCGAATTTTGGTTGATATTTCTTAAAAAATTAGCATATATACAATGCATCGTGTAAAAGATGTTTTATTTCGGATTTCGGCTGTCTTGATTTTATTATCAGCGGCACTCTATCTTTTCATGCCTGCTGTGGCACCCTGGCTAATGGCTTTCTCGGTGGTAGTTTTTACTGCCCTTACCTTTACGACTCCCTATCCTGGTAAGAGTATCCGTGGTAAGAGATTGTTCAATTTTCAGCTGTTTTCATGCATATCGATGATTGTGGCGACCTATCTGATGTTCAGGGAACGTAATGAGTGGGTGCTGGCCATGATCATAGCAGCCCTATTTCTGTTTTATGCATCTGTTATGATACCCCGAGAATTGGAAAAAGAGAAAAATAAACTCTAAATTTCAGGTCTTGCACCCAATATTCTATTATGGATAATACAAACAGAAACATACTTGTTATTGACGACAATCTGACTGTCTGTCTGATGTTGAAATCGTGGTTGATAAAAAAAGGTTTCGGTGTGGAAACTGCCGCCAGTGTGAACGAAGCCAAGCAGAAAGTGAAGGGACTACCTTTTGATTTGATTCTGAGTGACATAAGGATGCCTGATGCAGACGGTTTCAGTTTTCTTTCCTGGGTAAAGAAATATGATTCGGATATACTCGTGATCATGATGACCGGCTACGCAGATATTGAATCGGCGGTCGAGTCGATGAAATCGGGTGCGGTAGATTATATTTCCAAGCCGATTGAACCGGAGCAACTCTTCAGAAAAATCGATGAAGCGTTTATCCTCCAAGAGCGGATATTGAAACAGACCCGGTTTTCAGATAATTTTATCAAGTTTCCGGGTGAGGAGTATAAAGAGCTCTACAAACAGCTCGATCAGACTGCGGAAAATAACCAACACCGGTTAATTATGGGGGAGCCGGGGACGGGGAAATTTTCCGGGGTTAAATATATCTACGAAAAAAGGGCCCATTTGTCGAAGCCTTTCGTAATTTTCGACAATGATAAATCTATAGATATTATAAATACTTACTCTGTATTATCTGAGAGTGATGAAAAGTCGCCGCTTATGCGGAAGTTCCGTGAAGCAAAGGGGGGACTTTTGTATATACGGGAAATAGCTTATTTCGACATTAATCAGCAAGATGAGTTACTCAGTATCCTCACCAAGCAAAGGAGAGATGATGATTTTATTCAGGTGATCATGAGTACTAATGTCGGTAAGGATGGGTTGCAGAAGCGTCTTATTCCCAAACTTTATAACCTGGTGATACAAGATTGTATTATTTTACCAACCTTGAAAGGTAAAAAGGAGGTAATCACCTTTCTTGCCGGTCATTTTCTTCAGTTTGCCAATGCCACACTTAATAAACAGATAGAAGCTATTGATCCTGCCGTTCAGCTGCGGCTGACCGGATATGCCTGGCCGGAGAACATACAGGAATTAAAAAATTGTATCATAAAAGCAACCTTGCTTACAGAGGGTAAAATTATTCCGGAGTCCATCACCTCACAATTATTCGGAGATAAGATGAAGAGTGAAAATCGTGCGCTACTATTGAATCCGATACAGGGTCTTCGCAAAGAATATTACGAAAAAGAGAAGATCATGGAAGCACTGGAGCTGGCCAAAGGTAATAAAACGATGGCTGCTTCCATCTTGAATATCGACAGGAAAACACTTTATAATAAAATTAAACTCTATAACGTACTTACCAATAATTGAGAAACATTATGCGATTATTACCTGAAAATAAAGAGCAAGGCTCAATGAAGATCAAATTTACTGTCATTATAGGATATCTGCTTGTGGTGGCAGTGATGGCATTCGGACTTATTACCCTTTATCGTAATCTGGTTGACTATTCGAATAAAAGGATAAGCAGCGAGGATATGTCGGAATTACTGATTGTAGGAAACACACTATCCATGCTTTATGAGATTGAGAGCGAGCAAAACCTGATCAACGCTGAAAATGCAGAACAATATTTCCTTAAGTATGATTCTATATCTCCAAAGATCAAAGCCAATCTTGTTGAATTGAAGCAGGTGGCAGTCGATTCCTCGCGGATAGAGAAACTGGATACCATTGAATTATTGGTCGACCAGAAAAGGGTAAATCTGCAAGAAGTGGCTGTATTGCTTGATTCTATTCGTCGTGCACCGAAAATCGTGATACAGAAAGAAAGCAGTTATATACCTCTGAGATTGAACCGGGAGATAACAGATTATCTGGAAAGTAAGAATTTGAACAGTGTAGATGCTAACCAGAATGATACAAGTGTGGTGATTGGTAATCGGAGGGGTTTTCTTGACCGTGTACGAGACGTGTTTGTAGCCCGTAGCGATTCCACTGTTGTGATTGAGAAGAAATCAATTGTGTCCGAAAGTGATCTCAAACTGATTGTAGATACCATTATCAACAAGGTTCGTTATTCGGAGAGGCTCGATCTGGAACGGCAAAGGCATTTTCAATTGGCCTATCTTAAACGTCAGGAGAAGATGAATGAAACTAACCGGATGCTTACTTCCCGTATCGACGAGTTGTTGAAAGGTATTGAATACGAGGAGTTGCAGAAGTCAATACGACTCATTAAGGAAAAAGAGGAGACACTTGCCAACTCACAACATGCCATGTTCATAGCGTTTTGTGTAGCGTTGCTTGTCGCATTTGTCTTTGCCTTGTTGTTTCTGATAGATATCAATAAAAGCCAGCGCTATCGAAGGCAATTGGAAGCGTCGAATAAACGTATTTCAGACCTGCTTGCCTCGCGGGAGAAACTGATGCTTACCATTTCACACGATATCAAGGCGCCGATGAGTTCTATCCTTGGATTCATTGAAATGATGGATACCCATGGGGATCGAAAGAATGAGACCTATCTGGGTAATATGAAAAATTCGGGTGAGCATATTTTAGAACTAGCTTCAGCACTGCTCGATTATCATAAATTAGAGGAGGGAAGCTGGCAATTGAAGGAATTGAATTTCAATCTGAATGATCTTGTCAATAGTACAGCTTCAGGATTTGAACCGCTGGCCGTGCGGAAAGGATTACGATACACTATTGACAATGACCTGCCTCAACAGTTGGTTGTCCATGGCGATCTCTATATGATACGTCAGATCATGAACAATATTATCTCCAATGCAGTAAAATATACATCGGAAGGAAGTGTTCAAGCCAAGGCCTGGTTAGAGGAAGCCGATTCCTGGAAACGCTTGGTGTTTTCAGTCATTGATACCGGTGAAGGGATCGATGATGCCGATCAACAGATTGTCTTTCAAGAGTTCAGACAACTCGATAATCCTTTGGGAGAGGAAGGAAGTGGTCTGGGACTGGCTATTACCAAAGGGTTTATTGAAGCATTGAAAGGATCCATCCGTCTCCATTCCCGAAAAGGAGAAGGCTCTGAATTTATTGTAGAGATTCCGCTGAAAGAAGCAAAAGAGGATGAACTGCAGAGCAAGAGACAGGACCAGAATGAACTTGACGTGATGCAACAAGACTTTGAAGGTGTCTCCGTACTTCTTGTGGATGATGATCCCGTTCAGTTGACAATGACTTCGGAAATGCTCTTGAGGAAGAAGATAACGAATGTGACGGAGATGAATCCCTATAAAGTGTTGCCGCTTCTTGAGTCGACTCCATTCGATATCTTGTTCATGGATATTCAAATGCCCGGTACCGATGGACTTACACTTGTTGAAAAGATTCGTCGTTTAGGAAGTGATCGGATAAAGGATATGCCTGTGATAGGATTGTCTGCCAGATCGGATGTATCGAAAGAAAAGATAAAGACTGCAGGATTTACTGATTTTCTTGTTAAGCCGTTTACTTCAAATAGATTATACAGTATAATTTGGAATTACGTGCGAGGTGGAAATTCTGGAGAGTATGCTTTTGAAGCAGAAGAAAAACAATTGTTTGAAGAGAAAGGAGTCAGTGCGTTAATTGAATTTGTGAGCAATGACAAAGGGGCTTCAGTAGCTATATTGGAATCTTTTATCAATGAAACCGGAATGTGCCGGATTCAACTACAGGAAGCTTTTCAGAATAAAGAAGAAAAAGTGGCCCAAGGAATTATCCATAAGATATTGCCACTGTTCCGGTCAATGGGTGATAAGCCGTTGGTTAGCCTTATGGAAAAATTGGAAAAAGGAAAGGCTTTACCGGAGGACGAGAGAGTTTTTGTATTGACTAAGATTCAGGAATATCTCGAAGAGGCTGAAATCCTTAAAAAAAAGTTCAACGAAAATTGAGATGGAGCGAGACCCTACAATCGGAAAATATAAACGTTATTTGCTGTTAGAGAAGGGGCTGTCGACCAACAGTATTGATGCTTATATGGCCGATTTGCAAAAATTGATTGATTTCATGGGAGGCAAAGGAATTGATATGCGATCTGTACAGACGGTTCATCTGGAAGAATTTCTCTCCGAGCTGCATGATAAAGTTCTTTCACCTCGTTCCATTGCCCGTATTATATCAGGACTGAAATCATTTTTTCGCTTTCTCTTATTGGATGAAATCCGCAGGGATGATCCCTCTGAATTATTAGAAGCTCCCAAGATTGGATTGAAACTTCCGGTTGTTTTATCAGTGGAGGAAATCGATTCATTATTGGGCGTTATTGATCTGTCGACAGCTGAAGGCACTCGTAATTACGCCATCATTGAAACATTATACAGTTGTGGACTCCGTATATCCGAATTGACGAGCCTCCGTTTCTCGAATCTTTTCTTCAAGGAGGGATTTATACGTGTGGAAGGGAAGGGGAGTAAACAACGGTTAGTGCCTATTTCTGATGTTGCCATACAGAAGATCCAGGAGTGGATTTATTACAGGAATCAGATTCCTATTAAAAAAGGAAATGAGGATATACTTTTTGTCAGTTCGCGTGGAAAAGCTATCTCTCGTGTCACTGTTTTCCACTATATCAAACTCTATGCGGAGGAAATAGGATTGCAAAAGAAAATCAGCCCGCATGTTTTTCGACATTCATTTGCTACCCACCTGCTCGAACGAGGTGCCAATATAAGGGTGATCCAAGAGATGTTGGGACATGAGAAGATTACAACAACTGAGATTTATACACATATCGATCGCCATTTTCTTCGACAGGAGATTATCGAACATCATCCGAGAAGTTAATGTGCCAATGTGCTAATCCCGACAAGTCGGGACGAGTAGTGCCAATGAGACTAATCCTGATGAATCGGAACAAGTAATCGGAATGAGATAATTTTTAAATTTTGAATTTCAAACAATCATCGAAAATTTATTGGAAAAACAGCCGATGCAGCGGGATAATTTTATATATTTGCTGAAAAATAAATAAACACATGCAACGCTTCTGAGAGATGAGTTCACACATGAAGATATTTAAAAAGTCTTGTGTCTTGATTCTTGACTCTTGGATCTAATTTTTAATCATATGAAGTTTGTAGTATCAAGCGCCGCACTGTTGAGTCACCTGCAGGCCATAAGTAGAGTTATCAATTCTAAAAATACATTGCCTATTCTCGACTGTTTTTTACTCGATCTGAAAGGCAATATTTTGTCACTTACCGCAGCCGATAATGAAACCCGGCTGGAGACGACGGTGGAAGTGAATAGCGCGGAGGGTGAAGGGAGCCTGGCCATCAATGCCCGAAACCTGCTCGATCCGTTGCGTGAATTGCCTGATCAACCTCTTACGTTCGATATCAATGACGAAACGTTGGAGATATTCCTTTATTATCACAACGGAAAATATAATTTTGTCGGCCTAAAAGGAGATGAATATCCGGAACCAAAGCCGCTCAAAGATTCATTTATGACGTTGACAGTGGGAGCCGACACGCTCTTTTCCGGTATCAACCGGACCGTCTTTGCGACTGCCGACGATGAGCTACGTCCGGTGATGAACGGGATCTATTTTGACATCACTACGGATGATCTCACTTTTGTGGCTTCCGACGGACATAAGCTGGTGAGGGTGACCACTACCGAAACCAAAGGTGAAGGACGCTCATCGTTTATCCTGCCCAAAAAACCGGCCAACCTGCTCAAATCACTTCTTCCGAAAGAGTCCGGAATAGTGGAGATTAAATTCGATGAGAACAATGCTTACATTGTCATGTCGTCTTACAAGATGGTGTGTCGCTTTGTGGAAGGACGTTATCCCAATTACAATTCGGTAATCCCGCAGAACAATCCCAATATGTTTACATTGGATCGTCTGACACTGTTGAACGCTCTCAAACGAGTGGCGGTATTCTCCAATCCAGCTAGTAATTTGGTGAAATTCCAACTTTCGGAAGATAAGATTGAGGTGACCGCCCAAGATATCGACTTTCTGACTACCGCGGAAGAAACTATTCCTTGTTCTTATGAGGGAAATGTGATGAATATTGGTTTCAAAGCCTCTTTCCTGATTGATATTCTTGATAACATACCCTCTTCCGATGTGCGTATGGAACTCTCCGATCCTTCGCGTGCCGGATTGATTTTACCTGTGGAAAAAGAGGAAAATGAAGATATGCTGACGCTATTGATGCCGATGATGTTGAATGATTAAGAATGTTTAAATGAAATTAAATCTTAAGAATCCACTGGTCTTCTTCGATCTGGAGACGACCGGAATTAATATTACACACGACCGCATTGTAGAGATATCATTTTTAAAAGTTCATCCCAACGGTAAGGAGGAGATCAAATCACGCCGTATCAATCCCGAGATACCCATTCCTCCCCAAGCTACCGCTATTCACGGTATCACCGATGATGATGTGAAAGATTGCCCTACCTTCAAACAGGTAGCCCGTTCGCTTGCCGACCAACTGGAAGGGTGTGACCTGGCGGGATTCAACTCAAGCCGGTTCGATGTGCCGATGCTGGCGGAGGAGTTTCTTCGCGCCGGCGTGGACTTCGATATGGGCCGGCGCAAATTCGTGGATGTACAGATCATCTTCCATAAAAAAGAACAACGTACGCTTGAGGCAGCTTATGCTTTTTACTGCGATAAAAAGCTGGAGAATGCACACTCGGCCGAGGCAGATACCGTGGCTACCTATGAGGTGTTGAAATCGCAACTCGACCGTTATCCTGATCTGGAGAATGATATTGAAGTGCTATCAAAAGAGTATTCGAGTTTCAACAACAACGTGGATTTTGCAGGACGGTTTATCTACGATGAGAAAGGAGTGGAACTTTTCAACTTCGGGAAACATAAAGGAAAACCAGTAATGGAGGTACTTAATAACGAGCCGAGTTATTATGCCTGGATGATGGATGGCGACTTCCCGCTCAATACCAAACAGGCACTTACGAAAATCAGGCTCCGTTCGATGAATAGTTAAACTCGTTTTAGAATGCCCCGTTTCTTTATCGCACTTTCCTATAACGGTAAAAATTATGTGGGTTGGCAGATCCAACCTAACGGGATGAGTGTGCAACAAACATTACAGCAGGCGCTTTCAACTATTCTGAGGCAGGAGATAGCGGTGATAGGAGCCGGTAGGACAGATACAGGCGTGCATGCCCGTGAAATGATTGCCCATTTTGACTGGGGAGGTGATAATTTTTCTCTTAACGACCTGATATATAAACTTAATAATTTTCTCCCGAAAGATATTTCCATTTCAGCCATCCGAGAGGTACACCCTGACGTGCATGCCCGTTTCAGTGCTATTTCACGTATCTATACATATTATGTGACGACGGTGAAAGACCCGTTTCTTCATGAATACAGCTACCGGTTATTTTTTCAACCCGATATCGAAGCGATGAATGCACTCTGTGGAGTGTTGAAGGAATATACCGATTTCACCAGTTTCAGCAGGTTACATACCGATGTGAAGACCAATGACTGCCGTATTGAATATGCCCACTGGAAAAAAAAGGGAGAGTTGTATGAGTTCACTATTCGTGCCGACCGATTCCTAAGGAATATGGTGCGAGCTATCGTGGGAACATTGCTTGAAGCGGGTAGGGGACGACTCAGTGAACAGGAATTCAGGCGCATTATCGAAGCCCAGAATCGTAATATGGCGGGAGACTCCGCACCAGGACATGCCCTTTTTCTGGAAAAGGTGATTTATCCCGACGATATCTGGTTATAAAAGATGAGGCAACCTGATATCTCGTTTAATATCTTATGCTAATAGAGGAAAGTCTGTATGATTTAAAATATAGTAATTAAAAAGTAATATAATGAAAAAGAGTACTTTATTAACGATCTGTATCGTTTATTCTCTCTCTGCTTTTACGCAGTGGACCCCCGCTCAGACAGAGTGGTATTATCCCGTACCAGAGAAAGTTGCTCCGGGTAAAACTCCGGGTGCCGCACCTTCCGATGCCATCCTGTTATTTGATGGAACCGATCTTTCGAAATGGGTAAATGGTAAAGGAGAAACTCCTCAATGGAACGTCAGTAATGGAATTATGTCTGTTAAACCAGGCACCGGAGAAATTATGACTAAGGAGCATTTTGGCGATTGTCAGTTGCACATTGAGTTCAGATCTCCGGATCCTGAGAATCATAATGGCCAGAACCGTGGAAATAGTGGGATTTTCCTTATGAGCCGTTATGAGCTACAGGTACTGGATGGTGACAATAACGATACCTATGTAAACGGAATGGTAGGAAGCATATATAAGCAGACCGCCCCTCTGGCCAATGCTTATACAAAAAATGGAGAATGGCAGGTATATGATATTTACTGGAAAGCGCCTATATTCGGATCGGAAGGCAAACTCGAGTCGCCGGCAATGATAACTGTAGTCTTGAATGGTATTGTAGTACAAAACAACTATATATTGAAAGGACACACTCCTTATATCGGACTACCAGAATACAATGCCCATGGGCGATTACCCCTGATGCTACAAGATCATGGCACTGCCGTGTCTTTCAGAAATATATGGATTCGTAATCTATAATGAGAGGCTATTGGTATGACAATCACAAGACGTTCCTTTTTGAAGAAAACATCTTATGCCGTAGCGACAGGTTTGGTTATGCCGGCATATGTAAGATCTGCTCCCATGGATGTCTCTGCCAACGATAAGATAAATGTGGCATTGATAGGATGTCGCTCCATGGGTTGGAGCAATTTGTCGACTTTCCTACAATCCGATGAGGTGAGATGTGTGGCTTTATGTGATATTGACCAATCGATTTTGAATTTACGGGCAAAAGATTTGGCCGTACTCCGTGAAGACAAATTCGATCTGTATGGTGATTATCGCAGGTTACTCGACCGTAAAGATATTGATGCGGTTATTATTGGGACACCGGATCATTGGCATTGCCTTCAATTTGTGGATGCATGCAGGGCCGGTAAGGATGTCTATGTAGAGAAGCCGATAGCCAATTCCATCGCTGAATGTGATGTGATGGTCGATGCTGCAAACAGATACGATCGTGTAGTACAGGTTGGTCAGCAACAGAGAAGCGCCAAACTTTGGAAAGAGATGATTGCGTACTTGGATTCAGGAATATTGGGAGAAATATCACGCATACATGTATATGCCAACTTCAATTATGCGGCGATAATCAATACTGTTTCAGACTCCGATCTCCCTGAAGGTATTGATTTTGACACATGGTTGGGGCCGGCTCCTGAGCGTACATTCAATAGTCAGCGTTTCCATGGTTTATGGAGGATGTTCTGGGATTACGGGGGTGGTCTTATGACCGACTGGGGAGTACATTTGCTGGATATGGCGCTCTGGGCAAAAAAAGTAAATAGCATGCCCAAGAGTATACAGGCTAGTGCCGGAAACTTCCTATATCCGAATGGGATGCATGAAACTTTTGATACCCAATCGGTATTATACCAATTCGATGACCATGTGTTGACATGGGAGAATAATGCCGGTATTGAATCGGGACCATATGGCAAGAGTTATGGATTGGTCTTTACCGGGAAAAATGGTACGTTAGTGGCCAATCGCGACGACTGGCAAGTTTATCCCGAAAGAGAAAAGATTCCCGAAAAAATAGTGAAAGCCGATCATCAGGAACACAAAGAACATATATTTAATTTTCTGGAGTGTATGAAGAGAAGGGACCGGAACACGGCATGCACGATAGAAACCGGAAGCTTAAGCGCTAAGTATGCCCATTTGGGAAATATTGCCGCTAGAGTGGGTGGAGCCTCCTTGCAATATGACGACAAGAATCAATCATTCAATATTGCTGAAGCAAACAAATATATAAAGCCTCGATACCGGACACCATGGAAATTCCCTCAAATGTGATGGTAACTCCTTTATTTGTAACCGGAGAATGGTTTCCGTGCACAGTCCCGGGTTAAGAAATAGTGTGTATTCCTGTTTTCTAAATCCTTTGTGTAGTTGTCTACCAGCCCGATCAGACAGTAGGCTTTGGTCGTCGGATCATAAATAAACTCCCTGACGAGTGAGAAATTCTCGATTTCGGAGGTGTTGCTCACGTGAAATCGTGGGCCATCACACTCCATGATCTTATCACCCAGCATGATATGATCTTCGTCGTAATAGGAGATATCCAGGTGTCGGGCAATTCGTTCATCAATCAGCACAGCCAGTTTTTCCAGGTCGACATCCGGTTTTTTGGGAAATTTCAATACAAAGCCGTTCCTTACATCGGAGAAATAATACTCTTCTTCTTTGATATCGAAAACTTCATGCAGGACATCGGTAGTGACATCTTCGGCCGAATGTGCCATTTTTCGGTACCGGAGCGACTCGTGCACAATCTGGTAAATACTTTGAGGTTGTGGGCCGAAAAGACTTGGCCGTGCCACGATAATCTCCTCGCCGATACCTACAATGATATCGGCATTTTTACCCAGCACCGGATAGAGCAGGTTGAAATGCTCGATTACCACCCTGCGTTTACGTTTCAAAAGCGAATTCACGTAATCCACAATTTCATACATTTGGGTGAAAGCCATCTGAAAGCGGATGTCGATGTGAAAGGTGGTGGCATCTTCCACCTCCATCAGTGAACTGCGCACCTGCATGATTTTCCGGGGACTCATGATATCATCGTCGTTAGAGAGTTGAAGTCCCGGGAACATCCCTTTTATCAGGGATGATTTCCCGGCTCCCGCATCTCCCACAACGCCAATCAGCCGGTCGCTGTAATTGAGGTGCCGGTGTGCTATCTGTTCGCCAAGGAACATCAGTCGCTCTTTGCCGCGTGGTGCGTAGTATTGCGACGACACCATGTATTCCTGAATGAAATTTCTCATTTCGGTTGAGTTTGGTTCTTAATCTGTATTTTGTCCGTATGTCACAATTCAAATTTCACCCCCATCAGCGGTGCATGCTGCTGTGCCCCGTATACGTCGGTCTCGCCGAGAGCACCTGATGGGATGGGGCGTATAATGGTGATTTTGACTGCTTTTGCGGGATCGAAGTAGACCAGGCTGATGATATCCGATTCGGGAATGCCATATAGCGGGGCAAACATGGCAGGATTGAATATATTGGCTGCTTTCACCCGTTCGTACATTTCGAAATCCTTGAAAATAACGTCGAAAGTCAATTCGTAGGGTCCCGAATTCTTGCTTCGGATGACAGATGCTATGTCGGTTAATTTGTATTCCATCATTTTTATTGTTTTTACAATTGTAGATATTCAATAGGAAAGAGTTTTTTCGGATCTTCCACCTTCATCAGATGATAGACGTTGAATTCATACACCTCTCCCATCTTGCAATCGGAGGGGGAGAAGGGGAATGCGAGGTTTCCTGCAGTGGCGATACGTCCTTCGTAGCCAAAGTGAAGCATGGTGCTGCGGGCAAATCCGCAGATAGTGTCGGCCTGCTCCTGAGTGTCGGCTACCGCTTCAATGATTATCAGCAGTTCATCGCCTGTGCTTTGAGTGATATCCGGGAACATCGCCATCACGCCATTCCGCCCGTAAATCTTGAAGTCGAGGAAGAAATCTTTGATCCCGTAATTCTCAAAATTATTCTCCACACGGGCCTTCACGCTCTTTACAATATCGTCGATCTTCGACATCATAACCGGATCCTTCACGCCTGCACAGGAAATTGTGCGGTATCCCGTGCGGCGTACGCCTTCCAGCTTTACAAAGTAGTTGTCGGTAGGTACAAAACGACTCCCGCTCACCCTGACCTTGTTGTCATCTATTTGTTCGAATTGGGCGCTATGCAGATTGATACTGCCGCCGGGACCGGGTAAAATATAGGGATTGCTCTTTTCATAGAGCGTGTGTGCCGCTACCGAGAGCACGGTGCATTTACGCAATGGCGAGAGCGGTTCGAGCACAAAATCTTCCTGATGGAGATAACCGAACATGCAATCACTTCCACTACCGGGCAGCGCGGCAATGGCGGCACATTCCAGTATCTTGCCCAGATGGATGGCAAGCCCCTTGTCGAATCCTTCCCGGATTGCCAGGGCGGCGAATACCGACGGGTCGTAACTACGTCCGGCAAGGATCACGTCGGCGCCGTTGTCCAACGCCTCGATAAAAGGCTCTTCTCCCATTTGTGCTACAATACGCACCGACTCCTCCACTTCGGACTCACCTATCTCCTTGGCAGGGAAAAGCGGTGAAATATTGCCTGCACGGATATTTTCTTTCACAAATTCCCGGTCGAATTCTGACTGGATGACAGCTAATTTGAACGACAGCTCTTTTTCACGGGCAATTTCCTTCACGATCTCCACGGCAAATTCCACATGGGGGCGTCCGCCACAACCGCCCGCCGTTCCCACGATAACGGGAATTCCGGCTTCAATGGCGGCAGGGATCATGATTTCAAGGTCGCGTTTTACCGAATTGCGGTCGGTAAACGATTTTCCGGCACCTAAATAATAGGGACCCGGGTCGGTGGAGCCTGCATCCACCGCAATCACATGCGGCCTGCGTTTCATTCCCTCTTCAAACGACTCCATCGGGAAGCCATACCCGAGAATGGCAGTAGGGGAGAGTATCCTGAGTTCTTCCATATCTCTGAATTTTTAGCGGCTAATAGCCAGGATCCTGTTCATTTCGTTATATATAATCATATAACCTTCGTCCACGCCCATG
>JBAYRG010000019.1:0-19093 GCA_041676805.1 Proteiniphilum sp. | reverse complement strand
TGTTGAAAGAGGTAGACGCTTTTGAGCTGACTGCCCAGCTGAACGGTAAAAATCTTGACTTGAACTGGACCGTGATCAATAAGGAGAAAGATATAGAGGCAGAGGTATTGGTCAGCTTCACCAACAATATCAAGGAAGGGGGAAAAGACACTTATCAGAAGATAGCCGACGTCAATATAAAAGAGGGAAAAGCCTCTATCCCTATCAAGCTCCCCAAGAATTCTGATTTTCTGAAGGTGGTTTTGAAAACGCCTAACAACACGCTCAATTACTGGGTGCAGAAATAAAGTAGTGAGGTTATTCCTAATTAGGAATAACCTGAGCAACACTTTCTTCGAGGGCCACATGCAAGGTAGCAACCTTGCGAAATTCGGCCGCAGCAAGGAAAAGCGCAGCGATGCCAGGCTGGTGGTGTTAGCCGCGGTGGTCAACCCGGAAGGCTTCATGAAAGAATCCCGGATCTTCCCGGGGAACATGTCGGATCCTGCCAACCTGAAACAGGTGCTGGAGAAACTCAAGGCCCACCGGGGAAAAGACAGCCGGAGTAAATAGGTGGTGGTCATCGATGCCGGCATAGCCACTCAAAGGACCGGCACGGAATCCGTTAAAAGGCATGGGGAGTATTTTGTGCGTACCTCCCTGCCGGACAAGGACGAGGAAACAATGTGGAAAATTTATAATACCATAAGGGAAGTCGAGGCCACTTTTCGATGCCTGAAAAGTGACTTGTCCCTGCGACCGGTATTCCATAAGACGGACGACGCAACCATGGCGCACTTGCACCTGGGTTTGCTTGCCTACCAGCTGGTCAGCACGATCCGTTTCCAACTCAAACGCCAGGGTATCACACATGAATGGAAAGAGGTCGTACGGATAATGAATACCCAGAAGATGGTGATGACCAACCTTGTCAACACCGATGAGGAGCGCATATCCATACGTAAATGCTCTTTTCCCGCACGATTACCCTGCCCCAATATAAGTATGGGGATACCTGCACTGTCTCAATCAACAGCAAAAGCGAGAATATGACAAATTGGAAATTGAAATCGGTCTCTTTTCCGCTACGCCATGAGAAAGGCCTGAGGATCATAATTGCATTCACGGACGAACATCCAAAAGAGAACCAGCAGGCGTGGATCGACCGTATAAGGATTTCCATTGGTGATAAGGATATCAATGCGATGGAGCTGGCAGACTTTTATGGAGGCTTCCCTACCGGTTTGAATGAGGAGTATGTGACACCATTATCGTTTTCGAAGACAATGCGATCTTAAAAATACCGGAGATAAGGGATAAGCAGATAATTGGATTGGGAGAATGCACCCATGGGAGTCAGGACATAAAAAAGGCTTGTTACCAGTTTATGAGGACTTTAATCTCCGAATACAGTTGCAAGGCTGTTTTGTTTGAACGGGCTTCCGATATGTGCTTGAAATGGGATTTATACGTGAACAGGTTAATTTCCGAAGTTGTAGAGCCGGATATAGAAGCGGAAACGAGGGTCTATTTTGATGATGCAGGATCGTTTGTCGATTTTCTAAAGTGGCTTAGGAACTATAATAAGACATCACAATCCAAAGTGCATATTTTCGGGTTTAACACACTGGCTCAGCCCCACTTGTTCTTTTGGTTGATTTTGGGGGAGGAACGTTCTCAACCTTACCTGCGACTATTAAATGATAAAAATTACATGGGGATAATCGATCTGATATCGGGGGATTCGCATTTACAGTCCATACTGGACACAAAGGGGTTTGATTATTTGTTGTTTTTATTGGATGAAGCAACCCGGACAGGAACAATTCTTGAAGAAAATATAGATAGGAAAATCGATATGGGGCGAAGAGCGGACAAAATTATCCAACTCTACCTGAAAGCCGGTGATAAGGCTGTCATCCATTTCCACACTTCGCACACCAATAAAGTGAGCGATTTTTTCTTTGATGTCGCCGAGAAACCATCCATGGGAAATTACATTTACAGTAAATACGGTGACAACTATTTTTCAATCGGATTTCAAGCGAGCGAAGGTCTATATATCCAGGACGATTCATCGATTTTCAGTAAAACCGTTACGGATACCCTGCAAACGCCCATTCCTACCTGTTTCGAGTATTCTGCCCTGAAGGTAAATAACCCGTATTTCTATTATCCCACCGATAAATTGCCTGACGGTATTTCCGGTATAAGGGCCGTAGGAAGAGAACGTAAAAGTGTCAATCAATTTTTCTTCTGTTCGATAAAAAAACGATTCAACGGATTGGTCTTTGTATGTGATAATTCTCAATTACACGATATTGAACAGTTCCCGGCTTTTTACACGAATGGGCTTATGCAATTCAAGGATAAGCAACAACAAGGATTTCTGGTTTTTTAATCGTATTTAACTATACTCCAGCATCTGATTTGGAAGAGAATCTACTTTCCGCTATGGGCACAAATTGTTTCATAGCTGGATATCAGTCGTTTGATCGGATTTGTTGAAGCCCAGCCATTGATATAAAGAGGCGTTTTTATAGATATTATCTATTTTGCTTGCAAAATTCAGGTTAATTCATTTTATTTGGCAATAATAATTAAAAACTAAAAAATATGGGTAAAATTAATAAATTAAATTTAACCGATTTGAAAAAATCTTTTGAAGTGTTAGACAAATTCCAAACGTCAAGATTAAAAGGGAAAGCTTACTATTTTTCTACTTATGATGGCTCTTTTCTGGGAAAATCGGGCAATTCAGATGAAATAAGATTTATGTCTTCTGAAACATTCAATCATAATCAACTCTATGGAATAGTTACTGACACTGCGGGCGTTTCATTTTGTGATGCAAGTGAATCCACACAAGTCGATTTCCTGAGAAGACATATTGACACTTCATATGGAGGAAACATTGAAAAAGGTTACGGTCAGGCAATGGGATGGAAAACTGCAAACGGTCAATTCACAAGTTTTTTGTACAATCCAATTGATGGAGTTTTCAGCAATTACAATGACTTTAAAAATACAATGGTCCACGAGAACCATCATTATACAAACAACCATACCACTCGTACACCTGAAAATGAAATAAGCGCTATTACAGCAATGGTTAATGACAGTTCGTATGCCAATACTTCCGGTGATCATAAATACACAACCACTGATTATTTATTTCAACAATGGAAATTACAAAATGTAGCAGGTACACCCGGACATACTTGGGCGGACGCGTGTAGAATTTGCAAATATACGGGAGGTGGTCAGCCTCCTGCCGGTTATTGAACTGCCTCACTTTAAATTATAAGACTAAACATTGAACATCAATGAAAAGGTAATGTGTCAAATCCACTAAACATAATTCTTACGGATTTTATTTTCAGCATATCAAAGAACATGTTCACGCACTTCGTTCACTATAAATGACTAAATACTCAAATTTATGAAAACAAATAGAATACTTCGTTTTATTCTTTTGATCATTACTTTTGGAATATCTAATAATTTCTATGGGCAAGAAACTGAAAATGTCGATCCCGGAGAATCGGAGAAAAAATTCATTATCCGGGAAAAAGAGTATGAAGAAGCCTGGCTCCGTGACCCAGCCTATGTCGATGGGGATCCGGACACCTTGTATTTTTTTAAATCAGAATTTGTGAGTGATGGCAGGTATCATTTTTTTCGCCGCACGCCGTTGTGCCTGAAAAAAGGATGGACTAATATTTTCTCCGATGATGAAGTAGACTTTACGGGTTTTATATCTTTCCCCCCCACAAACAACAATGGGAAGAAAGGCTATACCCTGACATGGTTGTATAGAAATGATTCCCTTTATCTCAAGGATGTTACACTACGATTAGATAAAGGTCAGGAAGGATTGCCGCGTGACGAGATAATATCGCGAATTGAAGCATTCACCCAATGCAAATTTGAAAACGGATTGATGTTTATCGACTGGATATCAGGCGATTTAGGCTTAGTCACGAGACATACCCGAATTCCGAGGGAAAGATATCGCAATTCTTTAGAATATTCGGAATCATATAATAATGGTTTTCTTATAACTTTCGACAAGGGAAAATCTATATACGTCCGTGCAGATGTAAGAGAGAACAAGCATTGAGTTTACAAAACCGAAATACCGCAAGTAAGGATCATTACAATGGATAAGGAGGGTGAGTTAGACATAGTAGCAAGAAAATTAATGATCCATGCAGGGCTTTGCGATAATCTGGGTCTGGAATATGGAAAAACGGGTTTTGTCATTTTCTTCTATAAATATTACAGGTATAAGGGTGATCCCATTATTGAACTTTTTGCGGAAGAATTGTTGGATGATTTGTTTAACTGTATAAAAGATTACCAATACGATTACCGTAAGTACTTATTGGGGATTGCGCTTGGGATTGACTATTTGATTCACAATAAATTTATTGATTCAGAAGATGACGTGATGCTTGATTTTGATAATCAAATAATGGAGTATCAAACACACAGCACCGGTATTGATAATGGTATTCAAGGCGCCGTATATTATATCTTATCAAGATGTAAAAACAAAAACTGTTCACTTACGGAAGAATATGTTCGAAGTATCTCCAATTTGCTTCAACAAGTAGAGTCGAATAATAATGAACTCATTTTCTTACGTCGGCAAATCGAGGATCTGCTAAACGGAAACAATTGTTTTTCTTCTGATATAATTTCAGTATTGATAAATAATAATAGAAATGAAAAAAACACTGAACTTACCCTTTTGGGGATACATAACGGACTTGCAGGGCTTGGCTTACAGTTGATGCATGAAATCGAATTATCATGAAAACTAAAATCATACATGTTACACAATCTTCAGCAAGAGGACTGGCCTATGGGATAGGAACCTATCTTGAAAACTCCATGTCTTGTTTAAGGGATCATTATGATTTTGAAATTGTTGATTTCAATGCGACAATTCCCTTCCCTTGCATCAGGTATTCCAATGGATATAAAAGAATCTTAATCCCTTGTCCTTTCTCTAATACTTCAGAAAAGCATTTAAAAAACTATCTAAGGAATGTCGCTTTTGCGTTAAGGACTTTTTTTTTAACAGATAATTCTTTTTATATTTTTCATTTTCATATTTTTCATTTTGAAATTTTAGCTGAATGGTTAAAAAAATTATTCAATTGCAAGATTATTGCAACTATACATTATAGCGATTGGAACTATCATCTTCTGGAAAATAATAATAGATATAATTCAATAGTTGATAAAAAATCAGAAAGTTTATCCGACAATAGCGAGTGTTCGGTTTGGGATCTGATGGAAAGTAATAAAAAAATATCCCAATATTTCGACCATTTCATTTGCCCTGCTAATCATACGGTTCATAGCCTGCGAGACATACTTCTTGTTGCTCCTTCAAAGATGACAGTTATAAATCATGGTATAAAAGATGAATATGCTGATTACAAAAAAGATATTAAAAAAATATGGAAGAAAAATTTTTTTCTAAGTTCTAAAACCCAGATTATAGTATTTGTCGGAAGACTCGATAAAATTAAAGGAGTAAATTTTTTAATTAGCGCTTTTGAAAAAGTATTGATCGAAAAAACGAATGTGCATCTTTTTATTGCGGGTGAAGGAAACTTTGAGGAATTAATCTCCCCTGCAAAAAATATTTGTTCAAAAGTCTCATTTACAGGAAAATTAAGTAAGGAAGAGCTTCGTGATTTATACAATATGGCCGACATCGGCGTAGTCTGTTCTTTTTATGAAGAATTCGGTTATGTTGCTTTGGAAATGATCATGCATGGCATACCAATTATTGTTACGGAAACCACTGGCCTTGATGAAATGATTCAGGATAATATTACAGGGCTTAAAGTTCCCATAATTATGGAAAATGATAAACGGGTTGTTGATGTCGACACCCTGTCTCAAAAAATATTATTGTTATTAAGAGACTATAATTTAAGAAAGAAGTTAAGCAAAAACGGAAGACAACATTACTTAGAAAAATATAATCTATCAATTTTTAAAGAGAAGATGATAGATTTTTACAATATGATGAGTGATGAGCTGGATAAAGAAAACTCACCGTAATTCATAGATCAAAAATAGAAATTGAAACACTTTGTTTAGGATGAATACGGATTTAGAAAGGGATAATATTGGGATATTACATGATTTCTCCCTGTTTTCCTGTTACTTTTTGTAATCATCCTGCCCCCTTTCAACAAATGTGGTTCCGAATTTTTTTTTTGGGGGGGGTTACCGGGCTCTTGATACGGTCCGTGCGTGAGGAGTGCACGTGTACTTCCGTAACCTTGTTGTTTGGGTAAAATCGTTTAGTAGAGGTTTATTTTCTTTTTTCAACTTATGTATTCGTAAATAAAATGAGGTATATTCCCCAATATGGAAAAGACGTGGATGAAAATGTTTTCAATATGAATGAAGAGACCCCGAATCTGCCCGCGGTAATACCCAGGCAACCGGACTTCGAGGCGGAAAGGTCGGAAGAGGTGCAGTCCATCATCGAGCGGATGCCCACCTACTGGACCCGTTGGGTCGCCCTTTGTGTCGGCGTCCTGATGGGGATTATCCTGCTTTTGGGTTTTCTGATCCAGTACCCCGACACCGTGGACGGAGAGATCTCGGTGACGGCCGTCACCGCCCCGGTGCGCCTCGTGGCGAACACATCCGGTCGCCTGACACTTTTGGAGCCGGATAGGACACAGATAACCAGAGGCACCGTGATCTCTTACATCGAAAGCGGCGCCGACTACCGCCACATCCTCTGGGTGGACTCGCTGCTTGGCAACGCCGGCATGCCGGAAAAGGGATACGGCATGCTGCCCGACTCATTGCTGCTGGGGGATGTGAGCACATCTTACAACTCTTTCATGCTTGCCAGCTTGCAATACCAAAGATTACAGAACTCGGATATTTATGAGACGATGCGGCAGAACCTGCGTAACCAGATCAAATCCGACAAGCTGGTCATAGAAAACCTGGACGGGGAAGTGGAGTTGAAAAGCAAGATACTGAAAGATTCCGAAGAGCGGCTGGCCAAGGACAGCATCCTGCTGGAGAAAGAGGTGATCAGCGAGCACGACTACCGGCAACAGCGGGCGTCGCACCTCTCCTTGAAAGAGACCCTCCTGAACCTGCAAAGCAGCCGCCTGTCCAAAGAGTCGCAAGTGAGTGCCAACCTTTTGGAAATACAACGCATCGAGTTAGAAGAGATGGAAAACAAGGAGAAAGCCTACGCGGAACTGGTTACACAAAGAAACACGTTGTCCAACGCCGTCACCCTCTGGAAAGAACGTTACCTGCAATACAGCCCGGTGGAGGGGGAATTGCAATACCTGGGTTTCTGGCGTGATAACAGCTTCGTGCAGTCGGGGCGGGAACTCTTTTCGGTCATCCCCGACAGGAACAACATCCTTGGCGAGGTAATGATCCCGTCCTTTGGCGCGGGGAAAGTGGAAACAGGGCAGACGGTCAATGTCAAGATCAACAATTATCCTTACGACGAGTACGGCCTGCTGAAAGGAGCCGTAAGCTCCATCTCCCGTATCACGAACAAGATCGAGACGGCGAACGGCACGGGCGATGCCTACCTTGTGGCCGTCTCTTTTCCCGAAGGTACGACCACCAACTTCGGGAAATTCCTCCCGCTCGACTTCGAGTCGAAAGGGACGGCCGAAATCATCACCAAACGGAAACGCCTTATCGAACGCCTGTTCGACAACTTGAAAGCGAAAACTGAAAAATAAGAGATATGTTATTCCACCGCTTCCCCGTAGAATACCAGATGGACTCGCAAGACTGCGGCCCCGCCTCCCTGAAGATCATCGCCAAGCACTTCGGGAAATTCTATTCGCTTCAATACCTGCGTGACCGATGCGGGATTACCAGGGAGGGCGTCTCGTTGCTCGACCTGAGCACCGGCGCCGAAAGCATCGGCCTGCGTACCTTAGCCATCAAATGCACCATCGACGACGTGGTCAACAGCATCCCCTTCCCCGCCATCATCTTCTGGAACAACAACCACTTCGTGGTGGTGTACGCGGCCGACAAGAAGCATGTGTGGGTATCCGACCCGGCGAAAGGACGCGTCAAATACACCCATGACCAGTTCCGGAAAGGGTGGTATCAGAAAGATGAAAAACAGGGCATCCTGCTTGCCGTGGAACCGGCCGTGGATTTCAAGGACTCGAAAGCGCAGAAGGCGCAGCGCAAAAACAGCTTCTCGAGCATCCTGAAATATTTCTTCCCCTACAAAAGCAATTTCATCCTCGTCTTTGCCATCATGCTGGTGGTAACCCTGCTGCAGGGCGTACTGCCGTTCATCTCCAAGGCGGTGATCGACGTGGGGATCAAGACCTCCGACGTAAACTTCATCAACATGGTGCTGATCGGCAACATCTCCATCCTGCTCAGCGTGATGGTATTCAACGTGCTGCGCGACTGGATACTGATGCATATCACCTCACGGGTGAACATCGCCCTGATATCCGACTACCTGATAAAGCTGATGAAACTGCCCGTCACCTTTTTCGAGAACAAACTGCTGGGAGATATCCTGCAACGGGCACAAGACCACGAGCGTATCCGCAGCTTTATCATGAACAATTCCTTGTCGCTCATCTTCTCGACTTTCACCTTCATCCTTTTCGCCATCATCCTGCTAGTGTACAACGCCGTCATTTTCTATATATTCCTTGCCGGCTCCGTCTTGTACGTGGCGTGGGTGTTGCTGTTCCTAAGCATCCGCAAGAAGCTGGACTGGGAATACTTCGAACTGATATCGCGGAACCAGAGCTACTGGGTGGAAACGGTGTCGGCCATACAGGATATCAAGATATACAATTACGAGAAATACCGCCGGTGGAAATGGGAAGAGATACAGGCCCGGCTTTACCACGTGAACAAGAGGGTGCTGACGGTCACCAACGCCCAGAACCTAGGGGCGCAATTCATAGAAAGCATCAAGAACATGGGGATTGTTTTCTTCTGCGCCATCGCGGTGATCAACGGGGAGATCACCTTCGGGGTGATGATCTCCACCCAATTCATCATCGGCATGCTCAACGGCCCCCTGGTGCAGTTCATCAACTTCGTCGTGTCGGGGCAATACGCCAAGATCAGTTTCCTGCGCATCAACGAGATCCGCCAGTTGGAAGACGAGGACGAACTGTTGACCATCGGGACAAGTACCACAATCCTCCCTGACAACAAAACCATTACGTTGCAGAATGTCCACTTCCAGTACACCGTGAACAGCGCGTTGGTATTGCGGAACGTTTTCCTCACGATACCCGAGAACAAGGTGACGGCCATAGTGGGTGGAAGCGGCAGTGGGAAGTCGACGCTGCTGAAACTGCTGGTAAGGCTATACAAGCCCAGTTACGGGGAGATAAAGATGGGCGGGATGAACGTCAACCTGATCAACCTGCGGCAATGGCGGGAGATGTGCGGGGTAGTGATGCAAGACGGCAAGACCTTCAATGATACCGTGCTGAACAATATTGTGCTGGACGATGAACGCATCGACTATGAACGGTTGCGTGAGGTATGCCGCATAGCGCAGATAGAAACGGAGATCAACGAGATGCCGAAAGGATTCGAGACGGTGATCGGGGAAAACGGCCGGGGATTGAGCGGCGGCCAGAAGCAAAGGTTGCTTATCGCCAGGGCGCTCTACCGCAACCCGCAACTCCTGTTCTTGGACGAAGCGACCAACTCGCTGGATGTGATCAACGAACGCAAGATCGTGGATGCATTGAACGGAGCCTTTAAAGATCGTACGGTGATCGTCGTCGCCCATCGGCTGAGCACCATCCGCAATGCCGACCAGATCGTGGTGCTGGACAAAGGTTTTGTGGTGGAAGTTGGCAATCACAAGACATTGATGGAAAAGAAAGGGCAGTATTACAGTCTCGTTTCCACACAGATGCAATGACAAATTGATTTATTTTAAATTTTTTATTTTAGTCATATTTAACTATGGTAGTAGGCGAAATCTCGATATTTTCATGTAACATTGGGCATTGTTAAGTGAATTCGAAATATTGGAATGATAACCTTCATAACTATGAATAATGATTGGTGGTTCAACAATATCTAAGTTGGTTGACTTTCTTCTATTGAACGCCTGTTCCGTCAACTCCACCGGCCTGTATAACGGTAAAGCCGGAATATCACTGTGCCTTTTTGAAATATCGCGGTTTCTGCAAGACGAGTCCATTGAGGAGCAGGCATTTATGTTTCTTCAGGAATCCCTTTTGACCAAAAATGAAGACATTGGATTCGAAAATGGGCTTTCTGGTATTGGATATGTATTGCTTTACCTTATAAAGCACGAATTCATCGAGGCCGATTTTGAAGAATTGTTCGGTTCACAACAAAGGAAAATAGAAGAATACCTTAAAAATTTGCAGGAAGCGGAAAGGAATAAGGAAAAATTCCTTAGATATAATTTCAAAATTATTTTCTTCTTGGATTTATTGTTTTCTCACGACGTGAAGTACCGTCGCGGGACATTGTTGTTCCCTATTTTTTCTGATACTGCTTGCCGGTTGTTAGAGGAATATGCTTCTTCCATAGATAAAAAACAAAAGATTCATCTGGCAATGGAATATACCGCTTTCTTTAAAACCTATTTAGAAGCAGTTTCCGTTTGCCGGGATTTTCCATTGTCGTCCGTTGTATTAGACATATATGCACGCTTGTTTACCCAAGACCGGCTGATGTCAGATTTTATAGTAGGGTATTATTTGCAAAATATTGCTTCGGCAAAAAACGATTTCCGGTTAAAAGAAATTGCTGAAACAAACCTTGCTTTCGCTTTAAAAAATATACGTCCTCAAACCATGTCACTTTCCCAGCGTGTCGGGTTGCTCCACCTATTGCGACAGGATGAGGATTTATATATGGAACCGATAAATTTGTTGGAGAAGGATCTTTTTGATGAGATACCCGAATCTCAACTGGAACGGAATCTATTGTACGCCATCGGCCCGGATTGTTTCTTTGCCGGATATCAATCGGGAATTGCCCGCTTTTTGCTCTATTGGGTATATCGCAGTATGGACAGGACGATGCGCGAGCGTATCCTGTTTTTATAAATCAAGACCAGAAAATATATGGAACCGATAAATCTGTTTCTAATGGATATGTCCCACGCGGATAACACCTCCGGGGTTGACCGTTATATGGGGAGCTTGCTGATAGATCCAAAGACTGTTCTGTACGATAAAATATCTGTTATCCCCAATGCTATAGATGACTTCATGAGTATAAGCGAAAAAACGAAAACTAAATAACCACCCGCTAAAGCAGGAGGGTTAACTTCGGCTAAATTCGGCGGTTTTAACCACAATGTTTGGAAATAAACTAACCTATATTAGGCTAAAGATAATCATTTTATAAACAATTAAAGTTCAGTGGATATGAAAAAATTAACAAAGAGAAACTTGGATGAACTGGCTGTGAATATGCCAATTATTGATGAAAAAGAGCAACAAGATATTATAGGAGGAACTTTTTATTATTCTGCAAGTGGTCAATTGATTCATGCGACTTATGATGGCAGTAATGAAATGAGAGTGGTTTTAGATATAAATAATTGGGTAGTGTCAGGAGGAGGAATGTTTGATCCGATATCAGGATCATATTCATTGAATGAAGTTGGATCTAATGTAGTAGCCAATGTCTTATCTCATATTGCGTCAAGCATCGGAATTTCAGGTGCAATTGGGGTTACATATAGATCGGGAACCGCTGCTTGGGTAGATTCAAGCGGACAAATATTTTTCAATAATGCAAGTAACATTTTTGACGAAGCAAATTATTATGACATATTGTCTGTATTAAATCACGAACATCACCATCAAATGACAATGTATGACCACGGTACTACTGGATCTGAAATTGCAGCTCTTGAATATGAAATGTCTCTTTCAACATTCCATTTAACTTCACCGGAATACCAAAGTGACACTCTTGCTTTGTACAATAGATTAAAAAATCTTTAAAAAATAAGATATGTATAAATACTTGATTATTTGTGTTATATTGGTACTTTCATGCCAATTTAACAATAAAAACGGGAATGAACAATCTCAGATTGATATGGTACAGCAGGGAGCTTTTTCTTTAGAAGATTCATTATCTGCAATGGTTGAATCCCCTAAGGATAGTTGTTCCGAAATTACAATTTTATCAAAAACAACGGATCAATTATATATGGATTCTGCTTTTTATTTCATGATTAAATCTCCTTTGGATTTCTTTAATGGCTATAAAAACATATATGATGATTATCCCGAAGTTCAAACCATTGAATTGAAAGTCGATTTGGGAGCAGTATTAGTTCTCACATTAGATAATAAATATCAATGTTTTTGGTGGTTAAAAGAAGGAATGTTGTATTTGAGCGATATCACTTTCTTCACGGTTAATAGAGATCAGGTCAACAAGGTTTTTCCCAATAAGGAACATTATGAGTTAATGGAAAATCTGACAAAAGTCAGATTCGATAGGAAAGTAACATCTTTACCCAATATTTATGGACGACCTTCTAATTTAAATAGTGAAGGTATGATGCCCGCATCGTGGTTTTCCGACACATTGCTGGTTAAGGAAGTAAAGAAAACAGATGAAAGTTATGAAGAGTGGAATGAAAAAGTGTGTACAAAATTGGTATTTAAAAACGGGAAATTAGAAAAAATTGAATGATCATCTGGGAATTTTTTATGTCAACCGGGAATAAGAGTAATTAGAAGTATAATTTACTTGGATATTGAATGTGATTTTCTACAAAAATGGAACCGATAAATCTGTTTCTAATGGATATGTCCCACGCGGATAACACCTCTGGGGTTGACCGTTATATGGGAATATTGCTGGAAGGGTTGGGAAAATATCCCTTCATCCGTGTGTATTGGATCCATCTGAGGCATGACCCCTCCATTTTGTTTTATAACGAAGAGCAAACTCCGTTTTATACGAAAATTACGATTCCATTACCCCAGCAATTCAACGAAATAATCTCTCAAAAGTTCTGGATAAACAGATACAATGAACAAGTTTACAGGATCACCCGGCATTTGTTCGAACGGAAGCGCAATTGCGTCATACATATCCATACCCTGAATCTGATAGACTTGGCAGTATATATTCGTAAAAAGATAAAGTGCACGATCATCACACATCTCCATTGCATCCCGTGGAAAGGGTTATATAATAGTGACATGAGGAGATTTAATGAATTGTATAGGGTCGTGAATGAAAAATCCGGACAAATTCCCGACAGGGGCATGTTTGCGACTAACCATAGCGAGATACAATCTTATGCCGATGCCGACCACATTATTTGCGTGACTCGCTGTGCAAAAGATTTTCTGGTAAAAGCAATGGCCATCCCACAAAATAAGATAACCGTTATTCCCAATGGGATAAGTGATTACAGGGAAGAAAACGGAAGAACGGAAAATACAACCAACCCGGTTTTCCAGTTGTTGTATGTCGGCGTTTTGTCCGCGAGCAAGGGATTGCGGTATATTCTGTATGCAATGCGGAAAGTACAGCAAAAAGGATATAAGGTTTCATTGACGGTAGCCGGAAAAGTATCTCCTGTTCAGGCAACAAAAATTAAGACCGAGAACAAAGATCTATCGCTGGATATACTGGGACGTGTTCCTTTCGGTGTATTGAAAGATTATTACGCCAGGAGTGATACGGGAATTATAGCCTCTTTGCAGGAGCAGTCCAGTTACGTCGCCATTGAAATGGCCATGTCCGGGTTGCCTGTCATCACCACCGCAGTGGACGGGTTGGACGAGATGTTTACCGATAACGTGAATGCATTAAAGGTAAACACCACTTTTTCTAAAGTATCCGGCTTGTCGGTTGACACCGGGGAGATGTCGGAGAAAATTATTACGCTGATTGAGGATAAAATGCTTAGGATGCAGTTAGGCCGGAATGCAAGACAATTGTACGAAAATGAATTGACACTTGAGCGTATGATGAAGCAGACTGTGAAAGTGTATAAGGAAATGGCGGGAGGTTCTGAATATGTGTGAAATATCCGTGGTAATGGCGGCATATAATGCCGGGGAATACATTGCGGAAACGATGGAAAGCGTGTTGAGCCAGTCGTTTCCCGATTTCGAGTTCGTCATTGTCGATAATGGCTCCACAGACAACACGCTTTCCATTATCCGTTCGTTTAAAGACAGACGGATCAGGATAATTGAAAACAGTCATGATTTCATCGGGTCATTGAACATGGGGATGGATACTGCCCAAGGAAAATATATCGCCCGTATGGATGCCGACGATATCATGCATGTAGACCGGCTTAAAATACAGCGGGCAATAATGGAAGAGGAACCGGGTATTACGATCTGCAGTTCCTGGATGTCTCCATTTGGGAAAGGGATTCCGAAAGGGGCAGTTCCGCGAACCATATCCGGCATCTTAAAATCGCCATTGCTCCATCTTTTAAAGAATAACCCGATCGTCAATTCCACCTCCATCATGCGTCGTGATTTTATAAAAAAACATGCCTTGCAATATGAATATTATGAGCATGCCGAAGATTATAAATGGTGGGTGGAAATGACGAAATCGGGCGCGGTTTTTTATATTGAACCACAACCATTGGTTTATTGCCGGATTTCGGAAACGGAGGAGGACCACGTATGTAAAGAAAAAATGAGTGACAGTTCCATCAACATAAAAAAAGAAATAGTCGATTATTTGGTCATGATAAATAAAGAACGATTCCCTGGTTTGGCCGATGCTGTCAGGGCGATATATAACCTTAAGGCAAACGAGTTGATAGCCGACAACGATGTCCTGGCGTTCTTCTATTTTTTATTTGAGAAAAACAAATATACCCTGGTTACAGGAATAGATAATTAAATTAGAAACAATTAAAATTGAACAATCATGAGAAAAGTTACAAGAAAAAATTTGGATAAGCTGGCAGAAACGATGCCGGTAATTGATGAGATTGATCAGAAGATATTTCTGGGGGGAACCCATTACTATGATTTAAGTGGTAATTATCTGGGTAAAATTGGGAGTTCAGATAATTTGAGATTCACAACTCCTGATTTATATCAATATTATATACCGATAAATGCCGAAAATGGAGGTTTCACATTTGCTAATGCTGACAGTGGAGTCCAAACTTCTTTTTTACAGAAATATTTTGTATCGGGCAACATAATTATTAATCCATCGTCGAATTATGCGGCTGGTTTAAATGGGAGTGGTAATTTGGTAATTGATCCCAACTCATTTATATGGAATAATCAAAATGATATCTTTTCTACATTAGATCATGAATCTATGCATTACAACCAAGGTGACTATTTGAAAACTAACCCCGATGAAATTAATCAAGCTGAATTTACCACTTATATGGCGCAAATCAGTACATCTCGGTATCAGCAAACATCCGCGGCCTACAAGCGAGAAACAGCTGAGGCTCTTTATAGATACTCAGAACTGCTAAACAAAGGATATTCTAAAAGCCAGATTTATTCCATGTGTGGAGTAACCTCTTAATAAGAATACAAAATGAAAAGATTTACATTTCTACTTATTTTACTTTCATTTAGCTCTAATATTTTTTTGCAAACCAAAAAATGTTATGATGAGAAAGGCGTTGATCGAATAAAAAATGATTTCAATTATCTCCCTAATATAAGAGGTGACGGTGACTCTTTATTGATAAATAATAATATGTATTACTTCAAAGAAAGTCCCATTATTTATCTTGATGAAGCTCATTATATGATATATGACAATATCGTGGTATTACCTGCGATAGATCCTGGTTATAGTTTACTATGGTCGATCGAAGAAGGGAGATTATTCATTAAAACAATATATATATATCGTGCTGACTATACAACGGATATTAAACCGACTAAAGAAGAGTCTATGGAAAAAATGGAGCTTTTTTTGGGAAGGAATTTTGAAGAGAACAGACTCTTTGCCGACTTTGTAACTGGCAAATTTGTCCTGTATAAATATCCCTTTTCGTTACGGGCACATGGTGAAAACTCAAGCAAATATTCTTTTGAGAAACAAAGCAGCTATAATTGTGAATTGAGTAGAAAACAAGAGGTTTATATAGCGGAATTTAGCGATGGGGTACTCGTCAAATTAGACAGGAATAAAACATTTGAAAGAAAATTAAGAAAATATTTGAAGGGTAAATTAGGCTCTCCTATAGTATTGTTTTAAAATACGGGTAAATTAATTGACTATCTCATAGACCATTTTTATGTCAACCGGGAATACGGGTAATTGGAACTGCATGATGCGTAACTTTTTTCAAAGTTTCAACTTTTTGGTTTTCAATAATCACTTTGCAATTTATTGATCCTCAAGAAGAGGATCAGGTGTTCTGTAACAATTCTGCAAGCTAATTATATTTCTTAGCTGGGTGCTGTTCGTCTCCTTCGTATAAGGCAAGTATATTATTTTCACATCTTTATCCTTAAAGAATGTTTCGTAACGGTTGAACCTTTCCGACCCCTTGTAATCGCTTCCGACAAAAAGATAGTCATATTTAAATTCAATATATGCGTCCGAATCTTCAGGGCAGGATTCAACAACACGATCTACATACTTGATGCCTTTTATAATCTCCAGTCGTTCCTGAAAAGGAATGAAAGTGGCCTTTCTTTTGTGGGAGGCATCCTTGTGTACTCCCACTATTAATTGGTCGCAGTAGTCCTTGGCCCTTCTCAACAGGTTCAGATGTCCTATATGGAACAGGTCGAATGTCCCGCTCAGATAGCCTGTTTTTATTTGTGGTTCGGTTATGGTATTCCTTGACATCTTATAGTCATAGCTTTCCAATCCAAAACCGCGGGAGTTATTATTGTACCGTTCTATCACATTCTTATATATTCCATCATAATCCGGGATATACAGAACTTCTCTATTTTGCATCCTGTTTACAATTTCCATAGCCAAACCCTTAACAAGACCCAAATCATTGGCCTCCCCGTTAAATGCTGTTCCGGGAACGGCTCCCGGGGACACATTTAAAATGCGATTGTTGGAGCCATATTTTTCAATTTCGATATTGAGACTCTCAACCAGTTTACATACTGCCGCCTTGGTCGCTCCGTAAACGCTGAACATGGGAGACGACACCAATCCTGCAATACTGCCGACAATGCATGTATAAAAATCATGATCGGAAATAATCCTGTGATAGTAGTGTCTTATAATACGCGTCACGGCAATCGTATTAACCCCGTAACCATTCATTATTTCGATGTCCGTAATATCCTCGAAGGGAGCAATCCTGCCGAATCCGGCGGTAATGACAAGTGAATCGATATCATGGAACCGGTTCAGGATTGAAATGTCCTTGTTGACAAGATTGAACCGTAGGAAAGATATCTTTTCATTATCCAGTTCTCCACAAGGTTCCTGACGGTCAAGAATGTAAATCTTCCCATAATCCCTATCGAGCAACTCAAGGCATATCGCTGCCCCAATCCCGTTGCTGCCTCCTACTACCAGAGCTGTACCTTTCATCTTCGCATTATCCAAAATCTGTCATCCGCCCGTCAAGGCTGGTTTTAATGGGAATATACAAATATTTGAAACTGTTCCGTTCCTTCTGGTGACACCATGTGTAAACACGTATCATCCTCCGCCAGTCGGAGAATCGGCTGTCCAACGCTTCTTGCGAATTTTCCGGTACTTTATACCACGCACCCTCGAAAAGGACATCCTTCATTCCCGCTATTGCCGTATCGGGATAAGTTATTCCATTTTCAAAAACCAGGTTATTCCCAATGTACTTATACACCCATATATCAATAAAAGGATAGGTATAATCATATCCTTCTATCCTTTCCCCATCGATGTCCCACACTTTGAAGTAACGGGTACCTCTGAATCTATATTTGTCATCATGGCGTAGATAGTCGTGCTTCCCCAATTGAGCAAAAAACAGTTCGATATCCTTCTCCTCGATAGCTATGTCGATATCATCATCCCACATCATGATGCCACCGTGACGAATATAACCCAAGAGTGTACCCGCTTCAAGCATCAGTCCTATACTGTTTTCGCGGGCAATATCGCTCAGCGTTTTTAATAATTTTCTTGCCTTTTCCAGCCTGGATTCATTCCAGGACGATTGACCTATGGCCATGTCATACACCAACCGGCATCTGTCAGGCCAATTATAGTCCTCAACAAGACTGATATCAAACCAGTCTACATTGGAATTATACACATTTAATCCTTCATCCGATAAATTCATTATGGTGTGATCAAGTCGATCCTCTATGGTCTCCAGAGACAATAGATTTATTGCTCCTTTCCTACTTGTCATGTAGATCGAGTTTCCTAATTTATAACCAAGCAGATAGGGTTCCCTGCTACCTGTTTCCCAATAATTGATATTCAATAGGCGTCGTCCATCTCTCCTCCTCTTTTCTTGTCGGGACTGTTCTTCAAGGTCAAAAGGGAAAAATATGTCCCAGTCATCGGGTAGCTCTTCAATAGTCCTGTCTATCCGGTCTGCAGATAATGCAAGATGTACATTGCTTTCTATGACTAAGCACCAAGGCATCCCTGTTTCCAAAAATTGCTTCCAGACCTCCCTGTGGGATAAAAAATTGGCTATCTCCCCCCGGGATAGATCGAAACCGTACGTCCTTTTATAATTTGAATCATCGACGGATAATTCATTCTGTATGCTGTTTGGATACAGATGCCGAATCTCATGGACTGTCATGTCCCGGATGTCTGTGATTGGAGCAGCAGTCGTTTCCAGGGTATGGGGAAGATGAATTTTATAAATGCACATATTATACACTATTAAAAAATGATTTATTATGGTGTAATTACAAGGTAGATATCATTACTGCAAATTTAGTGTATTTTTTTTAAAAAACCAGTTTAGTAATGATTAAAAAATAAGTTGGGACGGATTGTCCGGTTTTATAAGGTAGTTCCACTTTGGTAGCTTCGGGCGGTGAACGACCTGCCATTTTAGGCGTCGTTCATAGTCATTGTCAATCGGTCTTTGTATATCATAAGTTTTGTTGTTTATGTTAACGTGTACGGT